>CALHBQ010000150.1 GCA_937930815.1 uncultured Saprospiraceae bacterium
GCGCCTTTTACGTCTTTGCGTTCATACAAAATGGTAACTTGGCAACCCACTTGACTTTAACAAAATCTTTAATGCAAAATATAGCTACGAAAATCGCAGTTTGAGTTACTTTTAAGCCAAAGCCACTGCCTTTCATATAAATTTTCGACAAATGCTAAAATCTAAACCAATCACGAGCGCGTTATTAGTAGCGTTCTGTCTCGTTTTATCCTCTAATTTGCTATTTGGAAATACTAATACGGACCCAAAAGAAAACGAAGTTTATACTCAAAATCCTGGTTTTTTCTTTGTTGAAAATAAAGGTCAATGGGAAAATAATATAAAGTATAAATTGACGATGGGACCAAATCGGTTGTATCTCAAAACAAATAGTCTATTTTATCAATTATTGGATCCAGCAGATTTGGCAGAGCGGTCTCACCGTCACGAGCACAATCATGAGTATGAAGATCACGAAGATGTCGTAATTCACGGCCATAATTTTATGGTGGATTTTATTGGAGCTTCCCCTGATGTAAAGACCTCTTCCGATAAGAAATTATCGGCTTATCACAATTATATTTTAGGAAATGACCCATCCAAATGGGCAGAGAAAGTGGGCTTATTCGCGGAAGCATCTTATGAAAATATATATGAAGGCATTGATTTGAAATTTTATTTTTCTGAAAATAATCTAAAATACGATTACATAGTTGAGCCTGGTGCTAACCCCGCTGATATCATGATGGAATACAATCATGCGGATAAGGTTTTTCTAAAAAAAGGAAAACTTCATGTGGTTACTTCTGTAAATGAAATAATTGAGCAGGAACCATTTGCCTACCAAGTTATTGATGATGAAAAAGTACAAGTTCCCTGTCTTTTTAAATTAACTGGGAATCGAATGAGTTTTGATTTTCCGGAAGGATACAATCACGCTTTGCCATTAATTATTGATCCTATTTTGGTTTTTGCTTCCTATTCTGGTTCAACAGGTGATAACTGGGGGATGACAGCGACTTACGACGAAGAGGGCAATTTATATGGAGGTGGATTAGCCTTTAGTGACGGAGATTACCCCGTGACGCCTGGTGCATTTGACACAGACCATCCTGGATTCATTAGTACGGATCCTGGTGATATGGGAATTTCTAAATTTTCTTCAGATGGAAGGAATTTGATTTATTCTACTTATGTCGGAGGAAGGGGGTTAGATGTTCCTCATAGTATGATTGTCAATTCGCAAGACCAGTTGGTTATTCTGGGAACGACCAGTTCTTCCAATTATCCAGTTTCAAGCGACGCTTTGGATAGAACCTTTAATGGAGGTGGTCTTGTAAGATTAAATAGTGGTTTACAATACAATAGTGGATCAGATATCGTTGTGACCGTTTTAAATAAAGCGGGTTCGGCATTAGCAGGTTCTACTTATGTTGGAGGTAGTGGCAACGATGGTTTGCATACCAGAGCAGTGGGGGCGGGACTTAATTATAGTGACGAGTTGAGAGGTGAAGTTATTATTGATGATTCGGATAATATCTATGTTGCTTCAACTTCCCGGTCTAACAATTTTCCAACATCGGCCGATGCGTTTGATAAATCGAATAACGGAGAAGAAGATGCCGTTGTTTTCAAATTGACGCCAACGGCAAGTAGCCTGATTTGGGGAACCTATATTGGAGGAGATGCGACAGAGGCCGCTTTTTCACTCAAGTTAGACAGTGATAATAATCCTTATGTAGTTGGTATGACCTCTGGGAGTGATTTTCCAGTTACGCCTTCGGGACTCAATCAAACTTTTCAGCGTGTTGGTTCAGAAGGTTTCGTCGTTCATTTAAGAAAGGATGGTGAGCAAATTTTACATGCTACATATCTCAATCGAAGTGATTTCGCTTATTTTGTAGAATTGGATTCTGATGGACAGATTTATGTAGTAGGGCAATCATCGTCTGGTAATTATCCCATAACTGGTGGCGTATATTCCAATGCTGGAGGTACGACTTTTTTGCATAAACTCAACCCTGAACTTTCTCAAACTGGTTTTTCAACGATTTTAGGGAATGGAAGAGGTACTTCAGGTCTTTTAGTCCCATCTGCCTTTTTGGTCGATGTTTGTAAAAGAATTTATATTTCGGGCTGGGGAGGAGAGACCAATTCTGGTAATATTTCAGGAATGCCGGTTACTTCAGATGCCTTTCAAGGAAGTACAGATGGAAGTGATTTTTATTTAATGGTTTTGAAGGCTGATGCTTCCGATTTGGAGTATGCCTCTTATTTTGGAGGTGGAATTTCTAATGAACACGTAGATGGAGGAACCAGTCGTTTTGATAAACGAGGCATAATTTATCAAGCAGTATGTGCTGGATGTGGAGGAAGTAGTGATTTTCCAACAACTCCTGGTACTCACTCTAATCAAAATCGTTCTGGTAATTGTAATTTAGGAGTTTTCAAATTTGACTTTCAATTTGGAGAAATTGTAGCGGATGCAGATGCTGCGCCGGAAGTTTCGGGTTGTGCGCCGCTTAGGGTAGATTTTCAAAATAAAACAACTGGCGCAACGCTTTACAATTGGGATTTTGGGGATGGCGGTTCGAGTGCTCAGCGTGCACCAGTGCATACTTTTACTGAAATAGGTACTTTTCAAGTAAGATTGATTGGTTCTATTGAAGAAAATTGTATTGCCCCTGATACGACCTTTTTAACCATTGAAACCATCGAACCACCAGAAGGAGTTACCGCTTCTCAAATAATCTGTGAAGGTGATTTAACTCAACTTACTTCGACCGTAACAGATCCAGATTTTTCGTACGAATGGTCAAATGGATCAACTAATAATTCTTTAGAAGTTTCTACTGGAGGCGTCTATTGGGTAGATGCCATGGAAGACAATTGCCCGCAAAGAGATAGCTTCATTATTGAAGGAATACCGAATGGCAATACGACTTCAATCATTGGTTTATGTGAAGGATTGGAGCGGACGATTAGTTCGTCTAATGAGCGACCCGATGCAACTTTTGAATGGGATGATGGCACTCGAAGTCAATCTATCGAAATTGATCAATTAGGAACTTATTTTGTCATGGCGATGGAGATGGGTTGTATGTCCATTGATAGTTTTATTGTAATTCCAGACTCGATCAATGTAGATGCAGTTGTCTTAGATATTGATTGTGTCGGTCAGGACAAAGGTTTTATTGATGGCTCAACGATTGGTGGAGAAAGACCTTATGAATATGCCTTAAATTCTTCTGCTTTTAGTACAAATAATATTTTTGATGATCTCGCGGCTGGAGCTTATATTTTAAAATCAAGAGATGTAAATGGCTGTCAAGATGAAATAAATTTGATGATTGAACTGCCTCCTTTAGTTGAGGTAGATTTGGGTGCTATTCAACAGATTTGTTTGGGCGATAGTATTCAATTAAATGCGAGTACCAATCTTCAGCCAAATGAAATTGCTTCTGTAACATGGCAAGGATTAGACGACCCAAGCTGTCCCGATTGTTTGACACAAATGATCAGACCAGTTGTAAATTCAAAATACTCTTTGGTGCTCATTTCTGATGATGGTTGTGTCGATAGTACAGCGGTAAATGTTATGGTTTTACCTAAAAGACCCGTTTACATCCCAAGTGCTTTTTCGCCTGACAATGACGGTATTAATGATATCTTTCAAATATTCGCTCGGCCAGGAGTGGTTGAAAATATCCACACTTTCCAAGTTTATGACAGATGGGGAGAGTTGCTTTTTGTACAAAATGACTTTCAACCAAACGATCCAGCTTTTGGGTGGGATGGCATCTTTAGAGACCAACGATTGAATAGTGCTGTTTTTGCTTGGTATGCAAAAATCGAATTTATTGACGGCGTGACGGAGATATTTGAAGGGGATGTGACACTTTTAAAATAGGTTTATTTGTCCCCAACTATTTGCAGTTCGAGCGAAGCCGAGAACGGAAGCATGGAAATCTGAACTCTGTTTTTGTCCTTCTCGACTTCGCTCGAAGTACGCATTTTACGAAGGCACAAAGAGCATTTGCTCTTTGTGCCTTCGTCTCTTTATAGCATATTTGTATCTAATTTGAAAAATTTCCACCATGAAAAAGCATCTAACACTTCTATTGATTTTTACCACAACTTTAGTTTTTGCTCAATCCTACACCCCAGGGGAAACCTATTTTGGTGATAAAAATTATATCGAATATTTAGCTGGAAATTTACCTATCATTTTAACTGCTCCTCACGGAGGAGATTTGAAACCTGATGAAATTGCAGATAGAGATTGTGATAATTGTGTTTACGTAAAAGACGCTTACACACAGGAGTTAATTCGAGAAACAACGGAGGCAATTCATGAACAAACTGGTTGTTATCCGCATGCGATAATCAACTTGCTTCATCGTACCAAGTTAGATGCTAATCGGGCAATTGAAGATGCTGCAGATGGAGATTTGATTGCTCAGCAAGCATGGACAGATTTTCATCATTTTATAAATGCTTCTAAAGAAGTTATTGAGATTGAAATGGGCCCTGCAATTTATTTCGATTTGCATGGTCATGGACATGCTATTCAACGAATAGAGTTAGGGTATTTGATAAGTGGGAGTGAGCTGAGATGGACAGATGATGAACTCAATGCCAATGACTTTTATAAAACAACCAGTGTTGTTCATGCAGTGGATTACTTTTCAGGTTCGGTTGATTTGGCGGAGTTGATAAGAGGAGATATTAGTTTTGGAAATGAGTTAGAAAAAGAAGGATATCCAACTGTGCCCTCACCCAATGATTTGGCTCCTGCGATAGGTGAAAGCTATTTTTCAGGAGGGTACAATACCGTTCGATATGGATCGCGGGATGGTGGATTTATGGATGGTATACAAATAGAATGCAATCAAGATATTCGTTTTGTGGAATCAGTAAGAAAAGAATTTGCGAAATCATTGGCGAAAGCCATTCTTCGATATTATGATTCCTTCAATTACAACTTTGAGATTGGAAATTGTAAAAATGTTTCTACGCAAAACATTGATAGTGAGAAGATTAGCATTTATCCTAATCCAACGAATGAACATTTTAAAATTGAAGGAATCTCATCTTTTAATAAAATAAAAATCTTCGATACAATTGGAAGGGAAGTCAATGAAACTGAGATTTCAAATACTAATCATATTTCTTTAGACTTGAAAAGTGGATTTTATTTTATTGAAATTTTTGAAAACGAGAAGCGTTTAGGAATTAAGGAATTGGTGGTGATTGATTAATGAAGCTACTGTTAAAGTGACCTGTCGAATTGGATTCGACGGTACGTCGTCTACAAAAAATTCGCAAAAATCAGCATCACAGAATCGCACTCCTCTAAGTCGCTCTAATCTATATTTGTCTGAATCAGGATTTCCAGAATTTAAGGATTTTCAGGATTAATCCGTGGTAAAGTCATCAAATTGAAGATTTATTTTTGAATTTTGTTTTCGCAAAAATTCGTTTAAATCTCTCTCAATCCGTTCAATCCGTGTCCTCTGAATCGCTCCGTGAAAAATCAGCGAAAATCAGCGTCCATCCGCGTCACTTGTCCGCCGTGGCTGATCCGCGTTCCTCTTGATCCCTCGTGTTAGTCGCTCAAGTAAATCAAAACTCCCGCTCATACTTCACCCAAACATTCGGTTCTTCATAAACACCAGTATCTTTTTTAATATCGAAATAAACTGGCGACAATGTATTTGTAATTGATTGAAAACCAGTAGATTGAATGGATTGGTTGGTCCAATTGTTCCATTGAGAAATGGGCGCTTCAATCGTCATAGATTTTTTGCAAACAGAAATAATTTCTGCTCCAGAATCGAGGTGCCGACGAATCCAAGGATCAAAAACCTTTTCTTCTTTCTTCCAATTGAGATATTCAAGCATATCAATTTGAGGATGCTTATCTTTCAATATTGGACGGATAGGAATGACCAAGTTTTGGAATTTTTCAAGGTTGAAAAGTTCCTTCATTTTCGAAAGAATCAATTTACTCCGCTGCTGTCCACGTTGATTTTGAGCAACTCCAATGATCAATCCGCCCAGAAGATTGGGCGCTAAATTTTTATCAAAATCAGTGATGCCTTTTTCTAACATCCAATCCCAACCCGTATCGGGCAATTGGTTTACGTTTTTATTAAAATGAAAAGGAATCGAATTGGCGTAACCAATAATTTCTTCATTTTCATCCACCAAAATCAATTGATAACGAGGAAATTTTTCAAATAGATTCGGCCAGTTTTTCTGCAATGGTTTAGAAGCCAAAGTGATTGGATTCCAAGTTTCCATTGTCAAGTTCCAGAGTGGAACTCGAAGTTCGGGCGATAATTCTAAATTGGTGAATTTGTAAATCATGGTGGCGCAAAATTAGAAAAAGCAGATGCAACAAGAGTTACATCCGCTTTTAATTTATAGTTAAATCTTGGGGTATATTACTTATTTAACAAACAATCTGAACTCTACACGACGATTCATCGCGCGACCTTCAGCTGAGTTGTTATCCGCTACCGGACGAGTCTCACCATAACCTGCAAAAGTCATTCGAGAAATATCTATTCCTCTGTCTCTCAAGTAGTTAAAGCAAGTCATTGCTCGATTATTTGATAAATTCATATTGTTATTATCATTTCCAACATTGTCAGTATGACCACTGATGCTCAATGAATAGCCAGGGTGTTGACGCATAATAGTTAACACCTGATCCATCACTGGATAAGAAGAAATCAATAAGGTATTACTACCAGTTTCAAATTGAATGTTTGATGCGGCTGCAGCCAAAACAGTTCTTACTTCTTGTGTAATCTCTGGACAACCACCATTTGAAGAAGGCCCAGCGGATGTTGGACATCTATCGTCTCTATCCAAAATACCGTCATTGTCTGAGTCTCTTAAAGTTACAGTTGGAGTGGCAGGGCAACCGCCGTTTTCAGCAACGCCATAAGTTGTTGGACATCTATCGTCTCTATCAAGAATACCATCATTGTCCGAGTCTTTAAGTACTACTTTAGGAGTAGCGGGACAACCATTGCGATCTATTGGGCCAGCTAAGTCTGGGCATTTGTCAACTTTATCCGCAACGCCATCATTATCTCTATCAGGACATCCGCCTGTTTCTTTTGAGCCAGCAACAGAAGGACAAAGATCATCGGTATCAGCAACACCATCGAGGTCTGAATCAGGACAACCATTTAAAGCGCTCAAACCAGGAACGTCAGGACAAGCATCTTCCATATCCGAAATGCCATCTCCATCCATATCTTTTGTTGGACAACCTTTATTGATAACCGAACCAGCTTCCTCTGGACAGTCATCAAAATTGTCAGCAACACCGTCACCGTCACCGTCAGGACAACCGTTCATGTCAAACAAACCAGCAACATCAACGCATTGATCATTCAAATCATCGACGCCATCGCCATCTTGATCAGGACAACCTTTAGCAGTGATAACTCCTTTTTTATCAGGACAAACATCCTGCTCATCTGGAATGCCATCTTTATCTCTATCCTTGATTTTACCACCCAATCCTTTAGGAATACGGAAAGCATAACCAACACCTAATTGTAAATTATTTCTAAGTTCTTGAGTAGAAAATCTATATTCTCCCTGAATGTTAATAGAAGAATTTCCACCAGCAGGAATGTAAATTCCAGCACCAATTGGCACTTGAATGTTTGATTCTTCGAAATTTTCAATCACAAAACCAACACCTCCCATTCCATAAACGGAAAGGCCTTTTCCAGTTCTTAAAAATGGAACTTGTGCCACCGCATCCATACTCACTAAAGTTCTATTGTTGAGCTTTGCTCCGATGTCTGCAACACTTACTTTTAATGGAACTGCTAAATTAAAATGATTGCTGATTTTTCGGAGGTAAGCCAATTCAATTCCATTTGAAAAGCCAACTGAATCTACTTCGTTTACCATTCCATGGTCCAGAAATAGAACTTTAGCTGCCCCTCCGTGTGGACTCAATTCTGTTTGTGCCCATGTCGGGTTAGAGAAAAGAATCATGCAGCAAATTAAAAGGTAGTAAACCGGGTTATTCATTACTTATTTTTTTGAAAAATATTACGGAATTAATGAAACGATGTTGTCATTTGGGATATACGAAATACACAGCACCTTATTAAGGTGTATGAAATTCCAGGTTCTAAAATGTAAATAAACGTCGGAAAAATTACGGGTAGGGAAGGGTGAATTTTTTTCCAACCTGTTGAAGGTTAGTACAAAATTAGGCTACATTTCCTTAAAATGCTTAAAAATGATGAATTAATTCAATTTAAATAAAAATATATT
>CALHBQ010000151.1 GCA_937930815.1 uncultured Saprospiraceae bacterium
CGACCATAAGACTCGTTGAGTTCACTATAAGCAAAAAGGACTTTCTGATTATAGTCATTTATGTTCGTTGTAAAATCCAATTGTTCTGGATTGTCAATCGCTAATTGGATAGAAGCACTATTGCAAATCCAACCATATCGCCAAAAAGGTGGTGGCGCCACATCACCCGTCGCCACATCGCCAGCAATCGATAAAGCCATTTTATAATCGAGTGCGTTGTGATCACTTGCCGTAATCAATTGATCTTGATACACAAAATCATTGGTCGCTTCACCAAGCAGTTTCAACTTTCTTGATCTTGAAATATACGCCTCTGTTTGCTCCCACGTAAAACCACCTGGCTCGGCTAAAATGGCTCCATCAATTTTATCAGGGTTTTGGTTAATGTAAGCCGTCGCCAACATCGCTCCCCATGAGTGACCCGCCAAAATCACTTTCTGATTGGGCAGGCGATAGTGATTAATGACTCCATCTAATTCATCAATATAAACTTGCACTTTTGAATAACCACTTTTGTCCAATCTTTGCGACAAACCGGAGCCTCTTTGGTCATAAAAAACCACATAGAAACTATCTTCGGCCAATTGTTTGAAATTTAATTGGCTACGGTAATCCACTCCTGGACCGCCATGCAACACCAAGATCATTGGGTTCTTAGGATTCCCAAATGATTCTGAATGTAGCTCTACTCCATTAACATTTATAGAAGGAATTGATGCATCTTCCATCACCGTCAGAGGAACTAAAACGCCATCGTCACTTAGATTTAAGGATTCTTTACAGGCACCTAAACTCAAGATGATTACAGTTGATAAAAACAATATTGAATTTTTCATTTGCACAAAAATTTTAATTAAAAAAATAATAATGCAAACTTAGGCGGCATGGTGGTTGGAAGCGTGTCATCCTGTAATTTGGCACCTTAAATAGGTTGAAATGAGGTGTCAGATTGTAAGTTGAACCGAGAAATCGATAAAATACCGATGCGTACTTCAAGCGCAGTCGAGAAGCACACGAACGGAGAACTGTCTTCCACCTTTGTGCTTCTCGGCTTCGCTCGAAGTACAGATTTGTAGATTGAATTACTTCTTCGCATACTGGGAAGGCGTCTCCCCAGTTATCTTTTTGAAGTACCGATTAAAAGAAGATTTGGAATTGAAACCACACTCATAAGCGAGCGCCATTAAAGTGTACTTTTTATTTTCAGGTAAGGCGATGAGTTTCTTGAATTCATTAACTCGAAAAGTATTGATGTAATCATAAAAAGATTGACCTCCATTGTCATTAATAATTTGAGACAAATAATTGGGATGTAAATCCAATTTATCCGCCAAATCACTCAATGATAAAGTGGGATTTTTGTAAAACTGCCCTTCTGTCATTAGTTGATTTAGTTTTTGAAAACGCTCTTCGGCCAAATGATCTGAGAGACCCGAATTTTGGTATTTTTCTTTTGTGGGATTTTCTTTTTCAATTAATTTTTCTTCTGGCAGTTTTCGATATACTTCTTTTGGTTTATTGAAAATGTTCTTTTGTTGAACCCCAAAAAAACCTACCAAAATCACAAACACCGCAACTGCTTGATAAATGATAAAATCCTCCTGACTGATAATTACCAGACACCAAACCACGCCTAATCCATACACCAAAAACTGTAACCAAGACAAATTTATTTCTTCAATATCCGAAAATTGTGTTCGAATATTTTTTTTGTGTTTTCTCAATAAAAGACTACACCAAACCACATAAATTATTCCTGACAGAAAAACACTTATCTGTAAGATGCCCATAAAAGCAGCATACTCCTCCCCTCCTGCTTGTTTGAAAATCTCGATCTTCTCTCTTGCTGAACGTAGAAAAAAAGGAATCATATAAAGGTATGCGAGTAAAGCTGGAATCAAATGTAAAAATGATATCCACTTTTGCTTTGGCACTTGATTGGTAACATTAGAAACATAAAAATACAATACCACTCCTTGCAACAATGGAAAGGGCAACTGAATCCCCAACAGTTGCGGATAATCAAATAAAGTTCCTGAATAATTGAGGTAATAAAAACCGAGATGAGCGACATTCAATAACATCCAAAACATCAGAAATAGGTCAGACTTTGATTTATCCTTTTTCACCAACAAAAGTGCTGATATAAAAAGAGCAATACTGATTCCGGCTATGAATATCATTGAAATGGATAGTTAAAAAAAGTCTTAACTCTAATAGTCTCTTTTAATACGAGCCAAATCTCGCTTCTGATCCTTTTCTTTAATCGAAGCCCGTTTATCGTAATGCTTTTTACCTTTTGCCAAGGCAATCATCAGTTTTGCAAATCCGCGATCATTGATAAACAATTTGAAAGGAACAATCGTATTTCCTTTTTCCTTTACCTTTTTCTGGAGTTTTTTGAGTTCTACTTTTTTCAATAGGAGACGACGTTCACGACGAGTTTCGTGATTGTTTAAGTTGCCATGCTTATACTCAGCAATATATAGACTCTTCACGTGCAGGTTTCCGTCTTTAAAATAGCAATACGCGTCTTTTAAATTCACTTCACCTGCACGAATGCTTTTTATCTCCGTCCCCACCAATTTTATACCCGCTTCGATTTCTGCTTCGAAGAAATATTCAAATGATGCCTTTCGGTTAACGATTTCTACTTTTTTCGGATTTGCCATAACACTTATTGAAAGACAAAAATGCGAATAATAGTTCTCAAAATTCAACTTATTCAATTTTTAGTAAGAATTTTAGGTTTCAACCTTAAGAATCAATCGGCTTTGTAATAAAAATTGAAAATGATAAATAAACTCACTTTAATAGTTTTATCATTTTGCCCCCAACCATGGAAACAATTCAGCCGTAGTTGACTTCAGATTTAAGATTCAAAAAACAAACGTTCATGAATAAATTATGCCTTCCATTATTGGTTGCTTTTATCGCAATTGGTAATTTTTGTAAAGCCCAAACTGTAACGATTGAAAACTATTCGGTAAATAATTTCGGTCAAGTTCAATTAGAAATTGAAGCGGAAGCGGATAAATATTACTTATTAACTGCGCAGCATCAACCCAATTTAGATTACGAATCGATAACTTCAATGACGATGGGTGTTGATGGAAGATTGATAATCACTGAACCAGCAGGAGCTTTTCCACGTCAGAACTACAAAATAACCGAACATTCAATTGCCAACCCAGATGATGCAGATGGCGATGACATTGACGATATTACAGAGTTTAATGATCTTGTTACGAAAGCACCGCTCAATTTTGCAAAGGAAATCCTTATTAGAGATGGAGCGGTCAGTATTGACAATTATCAAACGTTTAGTATCCTCTCATCGGTTGTAGATGATATACCTTGGGCACCATTTCTCAACAATCAAGAGTTTGTAAAATTTGCGATACTCAATATCAATTCAGACCAACCACAAGTTTATTTTATCAATAGTGAAAGACACCCAATTCATCAGCAATTTTATGATGCAATTGATGCAGATCTCTCCAATTATGTTTCTGGTGAGATAGTTTACAACCCTAATGAAATTCTTTCCAATGGAGCCATTGGAAGTTACTCTTTTAATTATTCGTTTGGTGCATCATATATATTTGAGGACACTCGAAGGACATTTGAATTACTCGTAGCCAACATGCCTTATCTTCAAAATAATATGCAACATTTTATTGGAGATTTTGGGGAACCCAATTATGAAGCTTTTTATAAAAACGATTACGCAGGTTCGAGAATCAATGTCGTTTTAGAATCAGAAGTTTTTAGCGATGTAGATTTTATTCCTTTCAACAAAGCGGAAGGGTTTGGCTTTTTTAGAGAAATGACCTTAAATGAAAACCCGGGTTCGAGAGATATCGTTTTGTATGATGCTTTGCCCAATTCTTTGCCTCGTGTTGGTGGAATTATTACCTCCGTTGTACAAACACCTTTGTCTCATGTCAACTTGAGAGCCATTCAAGACAATGTCCCAAATGCCTATATCAGAGATCCATTACAAATAGATTCAATTGCTAATTTATTAGGAAAGTATATTTATTACAAAGTAGCGGATGACAGCTATTCTATTCGAGAAGCGACTTTGGAAGAAGTAAATGCTTGGTACGAAAAACTAAGGCCAACCGAACCTCAAATACCTATCAGAGATTTAAGTTTTAATAAAATCTTACCACTTGATTCCATCAAATTTGAAATGTCCACTGCCTTCGGTGCAAAGTGTTCGAATGTGGCAACGATGCGTACTTTTGGGTTTCCTGACGGCACAATTCCCAATGGATTTGGAATCCCATTTTACTATTATGATGAATTTATGAAATTCAATAATTTCTATCAGAAAGTAGAAGATATGATTGCTGATCCTGATTTCATTTCAGATTTAGAGACCCGTATCGAGATGCTCAAAGATTTTAGAAAAGAAATCAAAGACGCTCCAATGCCTCAGTGGATGTTGGACGATTTGCAAGCGATGCATGACGCATTTCCGGAAGGAACTTCGGTCAGATGTCGTTCGAGTACCAACAATGAAGACCTCCCTGGCTTCAGTGGCGCTGGACTTTATACCTCCAAAACACAACACCCTATTGAGGGACATATTCAAAAATCCATTAAGCAAGTATATGCCAGCATGTGGAATTTCAGGGCCTATGACGAGCGAGACTTTTATCGAGTTGATCAATACATTGCTGCGATGGGCGTCTTATGTCATCCTAATTTTCAAGAAGAAAAATCAAACGGTGTAGGCGTTAGTATTGACCCTATTTATCAAACAGAAAATAATTTTTACTTAAACACACAGGTAGGTGAATTTTTGATAACGAACCCAGATGCCAACTCAATTCCAGAGGAGATTTTATTGAATGAAGATCCTGCTGAGGGATATTTCATTTTAAGAGAATCGAACTTGGTGAATCCAGGCGAATTGGTAATGGATGAAATCTATCTTGATCAAATGAGGGAATACCTCAAAGTGATTCATGACGAATTCGCAATACTTTACGACGTAGTTGGAGCAGAAGGATTTGGGATGGATATCGAATATAAAGTAACCGCAGAAGACCAATTGATTATCAAACAAGCAAGGCCTTGGGTTTCGTTTTGGGCAGACATCAAGGCAAACAATGATTTAGGAATGGAAGAAATTTCGGAGCCAAAAACATCCGCTGGGTTGGGTAATAGTGAATTAGTTATGGCAAAAGTTGCCAATAAGGGATTAGAAGACATGTCTGATTTTGATATTTCGCTTTCAGTAGATGGTCAAATTGTGGAGACCATTTCTATTACTGATACCATTCCGCCTTTTAGCGATGCTGAATATCAATTTACAGTTCCTCATGATTTTTCAACGATTGGTGATTACGACGTGATGGCCATTGTTTCGAATCCACTCGATGGCTATGCTCGCAATGACACCTTAAATGTGGTGGTAAGTAAACTTCATTTATTGGAAGGAGGCCTCAAGATTGGTGATATAAGAGCTAAATGTGGAGAGGAGGTAGAAGTCAAAGCGCTGGTCAACAACTATGGCGAATCTACTTTTAACACTACAGAAATAGAGGTCATTGCCAATGGAGTCGTTGTGGATACCGTTGTCCATAATTTTGGTATTCCTTATTTATTTGAA
This sequence comes from uncultured Saprospiraceae bacterium, assembly GCA_937930815.1. Taxonomy (GTDB): domain Bacteria; phylum Bacteroidota; class Bacteroidia; order Chitinophagales; family Saprospiraceae; genus JAGQWW01. Next base: position 5,627 of record CALHBQ010000151.1, read on the forward strand.
GCAGAGATAGACGTTATTATCACTGATAACTTAGAACCAGACAACAACCAAATTACCCTAAATTTAGTCGGCGTAAATGGTCAACAAGATGCTATTGTTGGTAATAATACTGCCTCCACGATGACCGATTTAAATTCAACTTATAATTTTGTGACTGTAGTTATCAACGCAGATGATTTTCCTGAAGAAACGTCTTGGCAGGTATTTGATGAACTCAAAAATGAACCAATTGCTTCTGGTAGTTTAAATTCTGGGACACGAGTATTTAGAGAAGAAATTTGTGTAGATTATAACTCCTGTTTGTCT
>CALHBQ010000152.1 GCA_937930815.1 uncultured Saprospiraceae bacterium
TGGTCCAGTTCCAGTTCTTGGATCAGCTACACCTCCAGGGACTGACCAAATACTTAAATTTGAATAAACAGGAATGACTCTTGAGTTGTCTGCATCTTTATAGATTTTAAAATCCCAACAAAAACAATCGCCTTCGTTCTCGGTCCAATTTTTACTGAAATCGGTGCTGTTAATTAAAATTGAACTACCACATTCATCTTCTCCATATAGAACATTGTCAGTTGGACCAGCGGGGCCATTTGTTCTTACAGATATTGTTACGCCATCTCTTCCTCCGCAACCGTCTGTATTACTATACCAACCTTCAACTGTTCCAGCGGTAAAGTCTTGGCAATTGCCATTATTACAAAAGGTTATTACCTGCTCACAGGTTGCCATGTTTCCAAAATCATCTGTAGCCTTCCATGTACGAGTGACTGTTTTGCCACCAGGACATTCTCCTTCTTCTAAATCAGTATATTCGATCATGATTTCAGAATCACAATCATCTGTTGCAGTTGCTGTTCCTGTAATACTTGGGTCAAAAGGAGCGCCTTCTACAATCATTAAATTTGGAGGACAATTAATTTCTGGAGGTGAATTGTCTACAAGTGGATTGACGGGGAAGGTGATTGTTTTTTCGCATCCTTCCATCGTTTTTACAGTTAACGAAACATTGAATGGTCCTTGGTCAAAATAGGTGTGAGTTGTCTCACTTCCATTTCCAGTTACTAAATCTCCGAAGTTCCAGGAATAGCTTCCTGGAGGAGTACTGCTTGCTGTAAATGAAGTAAAACCACAAGGTTTGTAATCGAAATCATATGCAAGGTCGATATTTTGAACCTGAAAACAATCACTTATCACTTCCTCTGATCTATCACATGCTCTTAAAATTAATTCATACGATCCTGTCTGGAAATTGGAGGGCATTGTCCATGCAAAACTTCCGGTATTAGAAGTGAGATCCGCTATAATACCTTCTCGACCACCAGTGTTATCACACGCTCTCCAACGTAGTTGAATATCACAACCACAACTTCCTCCAATCCATCTAATCGGAATTTCTTCTCCCGGAACTGCACAGGAAATATTAGAATTGAATTCGATCGGCCCTGTATATTTATTACCAAAGTCGATACCACCTACAACTTGTGCGGTGTCGATAGAAACCGAAATTCCGGGATCGATTTGACTTGGATCTACGGCTTCCCAATCAGAAAGCATTCCTTCTTTTACGGTGTAATCTCCTGGTGGTACATCATTGAAAACATAGTATCCCAATTGATCGGTTTCGGTTTCGGCAATAACGGCACCGTTTCGACAAAGAGAAATTGGGTAGCCTGATACGCCTTCTTCGTGATCTGCTGAACCTGGAGCGTTAAAATTTTCTCTTTTCCCGTTGCAGTTTCGATCATGGTATTTTGTACCGACAATTGTTCCGTCTACATTTCCGCAACAAATTGGATTGATCAAAGATGCTCCGGTGATGTAGCCCTTTACGTTTAGGCCCATGGCTACTTTATGTAGATTTCTTTGTTCTGCAGCAATACAATAGGTGCCTTCATCCAAAATCAAAGTCGTATCAATAGCACCAGGTGTTGAACTTGGCCTAAAACCTTCATCTATAGTTTCAGTCAAAAAAGCTAAAAATGTTCCATCCTCTTTGACTAAATTTAACCTTGCGATGTCGTCAGAATATGCTATTAAACTAAGATCCAATGAAGTCGAATCTGAGCATACGCAAAAACATTTACGCAAAGTGTATGGAGTAGCAGGAGCCGGATTGTTGTCTTCCAAAGAAGATTGGGGATATGCAGAAATCCATTGAGTATTTGGTAAATTTATCCAAGCACTATTAGGATTTACAACATGGGCTGGTCTCGGTAAATTGATATCTGAAGCTAATGGGGAAGTCGTTAAATCCCAATAGCTATCATATTGCGGATTACTAAAAATAGTTCCTGCAAAATGATCATATCCGGTATTTAAAATAAAGGTATCTGTCTGGCAAAAGGTCTCTCCACATTGGCTTTCGCCACAATCCAAATCAACCATTTCAAAAGCGAATGGACTTCCAAGGTCAATTTTATTTGGAGTAGGAATGCTTAAGTCACTTATGGTGTATACCCCCAAAAATTCATCGTCGAAACTCTCTCCAAGTAAAGTATGTCCCTTTAATTCAGTAATACATTCCCCTGACATTTCTAAATCGAAAGTTCCAATAATGACATCAAATTCACCAAAGCCAGAGGGGTGGTTTAGTCTACTTTCTTGAAAGAATAATTTGTCATCAACTACTAAAATACTGGCTCCTCCTACATTTGTATCTCCATGATCATTGTATTTTACCCATTCAATTTCAAGTAGACTTTGGTTTGCTCTCGTTAGGTTTTCTTTGAGTTTATAAACCATGATTCTATCTCCGTTCCCGTCACCTATATCTCCTAAGGCTAAAAGATATAGGTTTCCATTGGAATCTGTTGTAACTCTATTGATACGAGTAACTTGTGGAAAAAAGTATCGAGCTACTCTTTTTGTTCCACTATTCTCTAACGCAACGATAAATCCATCTGGCCCGTTATTCCCAACCGCATATACCTTATTATTTGCTTCCGCTACATCAATCATTCTAACTGTTCCATTACCAGGTTGCTCTGAAAAAGAACCAACTGTTGCGTCTTCATTGAGATGCCCAAATTGTCCTCCTACTCCAGCTTGGCCTGATAGGAAAAAAGAACCATTTCTTAGTCTTTGAAACCCGCTATGAGCTTGATTATCTGAAAATCCATGTATTTGTTTGTTCCATATTTCATTTCCATTGTCATCTATTTTTAATAAAATTTGGTCGTCTACAGTACTGCCAGATATAGTAATATATCCCAAAACCAAAAATTCAGAATTTGAGGGGATTGTAGGATTAGTAGCATCATTAGCGGGAGCTATTTTTATAAATCGTTCTCTTCTATTAACTAAGAAATCGTATTCTTTTGACCAGCCCAAGGTGCCATCGAGGTTTACTTTTGCAACAATTGATGTTGAAGCAGTGCTAATGGGGCGTTTATCACCAACTAAAATAAATCCACTCTTGGAGGGAATAAAATCATTAAACGCAAATGAAGGTGGAAATTGAGTAGTCCACTGAATATTTCCCTGCATATCAAGCTCCATTAAAAAACTCTGTCGATTAGGATCTGCAACCCCACTGATTCCTAAAGCATAGATTTTACCATTTTCATGAACCAGTTTGTAAATATTGTTTCTATTATCATCTCCATAGAGTTTGAAGAAATCGGGATTGTTATTTCCCTCATTTGAGATTCCTGAGATTGATTGACTGATTAGAATTTGAGAGAAAAGTAAAAGCAAGAGGATTGAATAGACATTTTTCATCTTTGGTTATTTTGAAGGTTAATAAGGTCCACATTCATGAAATGCTCAAAACGATGATTTCTAATAAATATGGATTTTAGAATGTGGTTTAGAAGTGGGCATAGGGTGTCCAGCTAAAACCGATGGTTTTATTTTTTTTTTGTCGAACAGATATTTTTAGAAAAGTGTGGATGTGTTTGGGTTTCCAACTTGTAAAAGCACATTACAAATTTTGCTTTTTATTGCTTTAATACAAAGGATAAAATTTCGTTTAAATCATTTTTTTATTTACAATAAAATTTATACATTTAACTGATAATCAGTAATTTAAATGGAAGATTAATCATTTATTTTTATATGAAAAAAGAACCCAAATTATTCAAAATTATACGTGCGTTAAATGTTGAAGACATCGGTCGAGTCAAAAAAATGTTGAAGTCTCCATTTTTTACTCAAAACAAAAATTTGCCTGCGCTCTTCAATTATTTGATTCAATACTACCCATCGCTTGAATCAAAAAA
>CALHBQ010000153.1 GCA_937930815.1 uncultured Saprospiraceae bacterium
TTGTATTGCGTAAAACCAGCGAGTCCCATATTATTTTCATCATCAATTTCAGAGAAACGATTAAGGTCAAAACGGCTGATGGTTCCTTCCATTTTGAGGCTTCCATTTTTAGCAATTTTGATTTTTGTTCCCCCGTTGAAAAGTTGCTGCTGCTTTGGCGCGGAAAGCAAAAGAATTGGCGCATAATTCCCCTGCGACTGACAATCAATTGGCGGCACCCAACGATAAAGACGCCCATTCGCAGCTTGTTCCGTTTCCAGAATATAGTTGCCATTTCCTTGCCCAACTTGCGTAAACCGAGCCGTAAAAACCGTCTCAGATTCATCAATTGAATAAGTCAAAATACTATCGAGTTCTCCACAAATCATGGTGTCTTTCAGCGTGTAATTCACTCGCAAAATATTGAACGTTTCTTCTGGAAAAATACCAGATGAAAGCGCGCCCATTGGCGCATCACCCGCATCACTTAGTAATTGCTTTTCAATATCAGTCAAGCCGCCATCTGGCGTAGAATTTTTACTATCCTGATCTGTATAAAAAGTAAAAAAGAAATCCGCTTTTTTACCTGAATAATCAAGGTCAACTGTTGATAAAGAGCGCAAATAACTTTGATCAGTATATTCAAATTCAACAACGATGCGGCTGTCTTTATTGATAAGTCGTTTGTAAGTAAATCGAATACTCGCCGCATTGTAATCAATCACATAATCGGCTTCCATTCCACGTTTGAGTTCTTCGCCGTTTAGAACAACTTTTTCGGTGCCGGCCAATACTATAATGAAGCGCTCATTTTCATTTCCGCCCAAGCGATATGGGCCTTGGTTGCCTTCTTCGGCAGGTAAAATATTTCTTGCAAATTTTCCTCTTGCGATAGCGACACTTGCCCTCGTTTTCAACTCTTTCTCTTCTTCAAAATTTGTTGTATTTGAAAAAGTCGCTCCCTGCAATTTTTTTAAATAATTAATAAAATATCGCTTAGGTCGGCTTAATTCATAATCCCCCGCAATCAAAGTGCTTTGCTTCCTTTTTAGTTGAACGAACACTTTATCAAACTCCTGCAATTGAGCGGTATTTCCCTCAGGTTGCAGTGGAATACTATTATCCGTGATTGCCGCAAGTATCTCAATATCATCAGTCAATCGGCCAGACATTTGCAAATTTAAAGCAGAATTGAGAACAAGGTTTTGGCTGTTGCCAAATGAAATTCCACGAGAAAAAGTACCGTTGTAGTTTAGCTTTCCGAAATCGGGAAGAGCGTCTGATTTTTCAAAAGGATCGTAGGTTAGTAAAACGCCATCCATCGTTTTACTGATGGCATTGGTGTCAATTCGAAAAGTGGGTTCACTCAAATTAAAAGGCAGTACGCGATAGGTAATTTGAACATCCTTTTCTTTAAGCGTTGTCTGAAATTTTATTTGATTATTAAAAACTTGATATTGAAAAGGAGAGATACGTTCGTTTTCTAAAGTAGAAACTTGAAGCGTTCTGGAGTCAATGGTCAGCGAATCGATTTTTTGCCATTCGGTTTTTATAGGGATGGTTTTGATTCTTAAACTCGAAAACTCGTTTTGAGCCGCTAAATCAAATTGAAAAAAGAAGACCAATATAATTAAAACGAGATGAACCCTGCTCAAAAATTCCACCCCCTTAATCCCCCTCCAAAGGGGGACAAGTAGCCCATAGTCAAAGGGAGACTTATAATCTAAGAAGGAATAAGATAGATGATTTATCATTAAAAGGCTGAATTAAAACAGATCGAAGTTACCCTCATTTCAAGAGAAATGAAATCATAATTGACGTTCTGTCGCCATAGGCAACGAATTTTGCCAAAAAGACGTTTTATATACTATACATCTCTTAATCCTTCACATCTTTTTTATAGTTTTGTTTTTCGTACCAATTTTTGATTCATGGCCAAAGAAGTAATACCAGTCACACCGGAAGAGCGAAAGGAAATCCACCGAGCATATCGACGGATGGTGAATGGCGTGGAGCCAAAGATGAATGAAGAAGATCGTACGATGGTGCGCAAAGCTTATGAATTGGCAGTCAAAGCGCACTCCAAACAACGTCGAAAATCGGGCGAACCTTATATCTTCCACCCAATTGAAGTGGCGAGAATTTGCTCCAAAAATATTGGTCTTGGGCCTACTGCAATTACTTCTGCATTGCTGCACGATGTGGTGGAGGATACGGATGTAACACTCGAAGAAATTCGGGATATGTTCGGTATGCGAGTAGAAAAAATTGTTGATGGATTGACGAAATTGGACGGAACGTACAAGGCCGAAAATATGCAGGCCGAAAACTTCAAAAAGGTTTTAAGTACACTTGTAGAAGATGTTCGAGTTTCGTTGATAAAAATTGCAGATCGATTGCATAACATGCGAACTTTAGGTTCGATGCCCAGACACAAGCAGCTGAAAATTTCAGCCGAGACAGAGTTTATTTATGCGCCACTTTCCCATCGATTGGGTTTGTATTCCATCAAGACGGAGTTTCAGGATTTGTGTTTTAAGATTACGAAGCCAAATACTTATGCTCGTATCGAAAAGCAATTGGCAGAGACGGAAAGAGAGCGTAGTATTTATATCAAAAAATTTATCAAACCACTCAAAAAAGTGTTTGATGAATTGGGAATTCCATATCGCGTTTTTGGTCGTTCTAAGTCTATCAATTCGATTAATAATAAGATAAAAACGAAACATGTTTCCTTTGATGAAATCTATGATATTTTTGCCGTAAGGATTGTGGTGGATGTTCCAAAAGAAGAGGAGAAAGGTGTTTGCTGGAAAATTTATTCTTTAGTAACAGACGTCCACAAACCGATTCCTGAGCGACTAAAAGATTGGGTGACTACACCAAAATCGAATGGTTACGAATCATTGCATACAACGGTAATTGGACCAGATGGGCGATTTGTCGAAGTACAAATTCGTTCTGAGCGAATGGATGAAATTGCGGAGCGTGGTTTCGCAGCTCACTGGAAATATAAAGGAGTAAAAGGTGCCAGTGGAAAGAAAGGTGAGAAAGATGTTTATGAAGGCTTTTTCGAAAGTATTCGGGATGTTTTGGAAAGTCCAAACGCCGATGCGCTTGAGTTTGTTAGTGATGTGAAAACGAATCTTTTCCAAGAAGAAGTTTATGTCTATACGCCGAATGGTGATATGAAAGTGATGCCCAAAGGAGCGACTGCGCTTGACTTTGCATTTACTATTCATACAGAAGTAGGCGTCAGGGCAAAAGCCATCATGGTCAATGATAAATTGGTACCAATGGGGCATGAACTTCGAAATGGAGATCAGGTAAGAGTTCAGACTCATAAGAACCAAAAACCAACAGAAAACTGGTTGAAATTGGTCATCACTGGTAGAGCAAAATCTAAGATCAGAACGGCCATAAAAGAAGAAGAAAAAAAGATCGCAGCTTATGGTCGCGAAGCGGTTCAACGCAAGTTCAATCAGTTAAAAATAAATGGATTGGATACCAATGTGGATAAGATTACAAAATTCCGCAAATATCCTTCTCACTTGAATTTTTATGCAGATATCGCTGCTGATAAAATTGCTATCAACGATGTTTTAAAAGATTTTGAGGTAGAAGGCGGGCTATTAGTTTTGAAAGAAGCTAAGAAAACAACTGAAGTTATTGCCCCAGAAAGAACACTTCCTTCCAACAAAAAAGGTAGTAAAGGGAAATTGCTCATCGCGGGTGAAAATGCGAATCAATATGATTTTCAATTAGCCAACTGTTGTACACCTGTGCAGGGCGATGATATTTTTGGTTTTCTGACAACTGGTGCTGGTGTAAAAATCCATAGAAGTGCTTGCCCCAATGCTACCAATATGATGGCCAATTATGCCTACCGAATTGTCAAAGCAGAGTGGGCTGGTGGTGCCGAAAGTGAATTTATTGTCAATATTAAGATCACAGGAATCGATGATGGCCCAGGGGTAATTGAAAAAATCACCACCGCAATTTCTTCGGGGTTAGGTATCAATATTCGCTCGTTTAGTATCTCTGGTGACGAAGGTTATTTTGAAGGAAAGATAGGTTTGTTGGTTGCCAACAAAGACCAACTGAATATTGCCATCAAAAATTTAAAAGATTTAGAAAATATCATGCACATCGAACGGGATGATATTGAGCTATAGAACAGGTGTTTTTTGTTCTTGCTCCCAACCAATTTCTTCTTCAATCAAATACATATTCCTGTGAGGTGCATTTCTGGAAACGAGCTCTGCCAGAAAGCCAGTGACAAACAACATCGTTCCAATTATCATTGCAGTAAGACCTACGTAAAACCAGCTGATGTCGGCGAGGTTCTTAGCCGTTTCTCCGATAGCTAAATGGTACGCTTTATTGACGCCGAGAATAAAGAAAAGTAAGAACCCAACGAAGAAAACCATTCCTCCCATCGCTCCAAAAAAGTGCATCGGTTGCTTGCTAAACTTCCCAACAAACATAATCGAAAGCAAATCTAATGGCCCTTTCACGAAACGACTTAAACCGAATTTGGTTTCGCCATACTTTCTCGCTTGATGCTGAACGACCTTCTCTCCTACTTTTACAAATCCACTCCATTTAGCAATTACAGGAATGTAACGATGCATCTCACCATAGACCTCGATGCTTTGAACTACTTCTTTTCTATAAGCTTTCAAACCACAGTTCATGTCGTGCAGTTTGATGCCTGACATCCAAGTGGTTACGCCGTTGTATAATTTAGTAGGGATTGTTTTAGAAAGTGGGTCAAAGCGTTTTTTCTTCCAACCAGAAACGATATCGAAGTCTTCCTCTAAAATCATTCTCCTCATCTCCGGCAATTCCTCTGGGCTGTCTTGTAGGTCGGCGTCCATTGTAAAAACGACTTCTCCTTCTACCTGTGCAAACCCAGTATTCAACGCAGCCGATTTTCCGTAATTTCTTCTGAATTTAATACCCTTGACGGTATCGCGCTGCGCAATCATCTCTTTGATGATTTTCCATGATTTGTCTGTACTGCCGTCATCTACGAAGATGATTTCATAACTATAACCCTCCCGTTCCATCACGCGACGAATCCACTGCTCCAATTCGGGCAGTGATTCTTCTTCATTCAATAGTGGTATGACAATCGATAAATCCATTCGACCAGTTTACGCAAAAATGAGCTTTTCGTTTTACTTTTTGAAATTTTTCAAATATGGCTCGATCATATTCGCGATATATTTTCCTAAAATATCAAACTCCAAATTAACGGGATCTCCTTTTTTTAATTGTTT
>CALHBQ010000154.1 GCA_937930815.1 uncultured Saprospiraceae bacterium
GTTTCTATCCATTGGGAAAATAATCGATTGATTTTGGAAGAAGTTTTTGGTAATGGTATTACCTCCCTTTTCGAAGGAGAAAAGGTGGAATAAGATTAAGTTGAAGGTTGGAGGTTAAAAGTTGGAAGTTGAACGAGTCGCTCAAAACATTCAACATCGAACTTTCAACCTTCAACTTTTAACAGTTTCCAAAAGACATAAAACCTTTTAGTATTGAAAACAGTAAAACAGATATAAAAAACTCTCGTTAGAAAACTAAAAAATTCACTTTGAAGCTTTTCCTTTGCTTCTATTCGAAGTTGTTTAAAAATATAGAATGAAAAATTTCGGTTTAACCCTATTTGGTCTTCTCTTCATAATTTCCCTTTCTGCGCAAACCGCAACTATCACTGGAACGATTACAGATGGTGCTTCTGGCCAACCAATTGATTTGGCAGCAGCGTTTATTCGTACCGAAAATATCATTTCAGAAACAGATGAAAGCGGGAATTATACTTTACAAGTCCCTGCTAATCAAGCATTTGAGTTAGGCTTCTCCAGAATTGGTTATAAAGAAACAGCCGTCATGATTCGCCCTATGAAAGCAGGTACGACTCGACAAATTGATGTAAAATTGGTCGCATTCGAAAGTGGATTGGAAGTCGTCGTTACCGAAAGTAGAATCGAAGACGCAGGCATCGTTCGCGAAAACATGGAGCAACTAAAACTCATTCCGTCCACGACGGGTAACCTCGAAAGTTTACTACCAAGTATCGCCTTAGGCGTGAGTTCTGGGTCAGGTGGAGAGTTGAGTTCACAATACAATGTACGTGGTGGAAATTATGACGAAAACCTCGTTTACGTCAATGATTTTGAAATCTACAGACCTCAATTAATTCGTGCAGGACAGCAAGAAGGATTGACCTTTGCCAACATGAACATGGTTCGTGATTTGGTTTTTTCCTCTGGAGGTTTTGAGGCGAAGTATGGTGATAAGTTGTCGAGTGTTTTAGACATTCGTTACAAACGTCCTGATAGTTTGAGAGCATCAATCGAAGGTAGTTTGCTCGGAGGTGCAGCCAATGTGGAAGGTTCTTTTCGATTGAAAAAAAATAGCCCAAACAAATTCAGATACCTCATCGGTTCTCGTTATAAAACGACTCGATACTTACTTGGAACATTGGATGTGACGGGTGAATATTTACCTGACTTTTATGACGTGCAAGGATACTTCACTTATGATTTTAATAAAGACTTTCAGTTAGGTGTCATCGGAAATTACAACCGAGCAGAATACCGATTCATCCCCGACCAACGAAACACTGGTTTTGGTTTAATCAACTTTGCGTTGCAACTTTTCTCTGATTTTGAAGGTCAAGAAATTGATGACTTTACGATGGGCATGGGTGGCGTTTCGCTGACCTATTTGCCAGACAGAAAAAACAATCCGCTTTACATGAAGCTACTCGCTTCTTCTTTTCAAATTTTAGAAAATGAGCGATTTGACATCATCGGTAATTATGCGTTGAGAGAAGTTGAAAGTGCTTTGGGAAGTGATAATTTTGGAAACGTCGTACGACAACTTGGAGAAGGTACGCAGCACCAATATGTGCGCAATACCCTTTTCTCTCGCATCACCAATACAGAGTTCAAAGGTGGCCTCGAATTACAATCAGAAAGAGGTGGTTTAGAAACTTCCATCAGCAACTTTTTGCAATGGGGAGTTAAGTATCAACACGAGTTCATCGACGACCAAATCAATGAGTGGGAACGACTCGACTCAGCAGGTTATTCTTTAAAATTTGACAGCTCACAAGTCCTTCTAAATGAAGTAGTTAAGTCAGAAAACGTATTATCTTCTAATCGTTTGAGTGCCTACTTCCAAGACACTTATACTTGGCAAAAAGATAGTATCTCTGAGTGGAAAATCTCCGCTGGTGTTCGCGCCAATTATTGGGATTTGAACAATGAATTTAACGTCACGCCACGTGCTCAATTTTTATACAAATCACTGCGACCTGATAAAAAAGATATTGCTTACCGACTGGCAGCTGGCCTTTATTACCAGCCACCTTTTTATCGAGAATTAAGAAATCCAGTAGGCGTTGTCAACACAAATGTATTAGCACAAAAATCAGCGCACATTGTGGGTGGATTGACCTACGATTTTTTGATGGGTAAAAACAACCCAATCAAATTTAGATTCATCGGAGAAGCTTATTACAAACAGCTTTGGGATGTGGTCAGTTACGATATTGATAATGTAAGAATCCGATATGCAGGCGAAAATGATGCGACTGGATATGTCGCAGGTATAGATTTGCGTATCAATGGAGAGTTCGTTCCAGATGCCGAGTCATGGGTCAATGTTTCCATTCTTCGAGTTAGAGAGAAATTGGATGGCATTCAGCACATGGTTCGAGAACTTGGTGATTCGACCGGGACAGCGGTCAGAGATGTTCCGCGTCCAACAGATCAGGTTTTTACGATGTCCATGTTTTTCCAAGATTATTTGCCTCGTAATAAAAACTTCAAAACGCACGTACAATTTACGGTCGGCACCGGCCTACCCTACGGCTTGCGTGGCAACAATGATGTTTATAGAAATACTTACCGATTCAGCCCGTACCATCGGGTAGATATTGGTTTTTCCTTTTTGTTATGGGACGAAGCTCGTCGCGCCAAACGTCCAAAGCATTTCCTAAAATTCACCAGAAGTACTTGGCTGAGTTTGGAGGTTTTCAACTTGATGAAAGTTCAAAATCAGGCGAGTACAACTTGGGTAAAAACCATTTTCAAACAGCAATATGCGATTCCTAACTATTTGACAGGGAGACGGATTAATTTGAGGTTGAGGATGGATTTTTAACTGACATTTGTTTCTTCAACTTAACCATATGGACTTTTTGAATGAAATTAGAACATACGATTTCTCAACCTATGATGCTGCTGCGGTAGCTCAAACAAAAGAAAACGTTTCAAAATTAAAAGAAGACTCAGATACCATTTGGAATCAATGGGTAGAGACTGGAATAAATACAGATCAAATCTTCAAGATAGATTTTGATTTTTACTCAGCTCATGAAGAAGGTGTTTTATACTTTTCAGAAATTTTGCAAAAGAATGGTTTTGAGATAATAATAAAGACAAAGCGAATGCTATTCTTTTGGAAAGGATATGAACTACGAGCTACTTTAAATGATTTTTGGACTTTGAAAAAATTGAATGAGCGTATTGAATTACTGGGATTGTTTTCAAGAAAATATAATATGCTAATTGAAGGGTATGGCACTCACGTAACGCGGAACGGTGTTCCGCGATGATTTGGAACAAATCAAAATCGTCGCTCAATAAAATGCTAAAGTCGAAAACAAAAAAAATACCTGCCGAGAAATTCTCGATGGGCATTTTTCATTTATTACAAGCGACATTGTGGAACATTCCGACCATCGAGATTAGAACATTAATTCGTTATTCTTTTTTCCATTCATATTTTCTACTAAGATCCTCATCTTCTTTTTTTCGCTTTGCTTTTGCTGCTGGAGTTGTAAGAACTTTTCCAGTTATTTCATCCATTGTAATCTCTTTGTATCCTGCTTTATTGAGTTTGTCATTAATTATATTATATGCGTAAAAATTCATGTGGTTCCTATATCTTATATATAGATTTTTTTTTGCTAACATTTTAAACCGAAAATCATCTACTGAATAAATTCTAAGTAAACTAATAAACGCCTCATGCTCTAATGATAGAAAATCAGGAGAATAAAAATCAGTTTCACTAAATACTGTTGCTTGATGGATACCTAAGTTAGCCTTATTGATTTTTAAAACATTTGAAAAATTAGAAATTGCATGATCTTTAGCCCCAAGTAAAAGATAGTATTTAGCCATTGAAAGTGTATTCTTTTGATGAGCATACAAATGATCTAACAAGGATTTCCTAGAATGGAAAAAAAGCTGATCTAAGTTTTTCCTATTTTTCTCATCTAAATAATTTAACAGTTTTAAAGAGTACTCTAAAAGTTCTTCTCTAAAAATCATATCTAATTCTTCCGAGGGAAGTTGAAATAATTGATCATAAAACTCATTTAATCCTTCGTTGTTTTTATCCGTTATGTATAGGCTCGTTAAATACTCAATACTATCTATTGAAGTCTTCCCATTTTTTGATAATTCTTTAATGATTTTATATCCAAGTTTAGTTTGTTCATTAGTAGGGAGGGCATGAAACGCTCTATAGGTTATATCCTCGTATTTAGTATTTGGTTGAGCAAGTATAAACTCATAAACTTCATCTGTTGTTTTAAAATAGACTTCTTGATTGCCAATTCTTTGATAAGAAATGAAATCCTTTTTATCATTTGGGTAGTAGAAATTACTTTCTGTAGAATACGGAATACTCACTTTATTGATTGAAATTTTGGTTCTACCTTCAACCTTAGTAGTACTTTCAACCAATAAAACACCAACTGTTCCTTTTTTTGGGGGTACCATGCTGGCTTTTGTTAAATCAATTGATTCTCCATGTATTTTTTTTAGAAAGTCTTTACAATCATAATCAAGAAAAACTTCTTTGATTTTTAAATTTCCTTTAAAGACCTTTTCTACTTCGTAGTCAATCCTTATTCTATTATTACCACTTTTATCTTTGTATTTTTCACTATGTTTAATAGTTCCTTCAAATACAATTATTGAAGAATTAATCTTTTCCTTCAAACAACTCCTCAAATCTAAATCCCCACAAAAAGGAGTGGAAGTATTGGTTTGTCCAAATAGAGATTGGACAAATAACAATGCTAAAAATGTAAAAAATTGAAATTTTAAAAATTTCATGACAATTATTTTAGTTTAAAATTGATCTCTATTGAACGACGAATAAGATTAATTAACGTTAATTCGTTTTAAGGATTGTTCCCCTAAATTTTAACCCTCTAATGGTGGGACGACTTGGAGTCGTGCCACCATACGTGTACGCACTCGTGGCACGACTCTAAGTCGTCCCACGAGTTGAGAGCAAAAAAAATAGCCGATACTCCTACGAGAATCGGCTATTTTATAAATCTCATGAAAGAAACGAATTACGCACTACGCTTAATCAACTTCTTAGCAGGTTGTTCTTTAACCAAATGATCTAAGTTTTCAAACTTATAACCCAAACCAGAGAAGTGTTCCAAGATACGTGGTAAAACGTTCTGTAATTTTTCTTTGGCTTTGATGCTATCATGCAAAACCACAATCGAACCTGGTTCGGCGTGATTGATTACATTTCGGTAGCATTGGTCGTTGGTGATGTTTGGGTCAAAGTCTCCGCTCAATACATCCCACATCACCACTTGATAATGACGGTTGATAAATTGCGTTTGACTTGGTTTCATTTTCCCGTAAGGAGGTCTGTACAATTCAGACTTCACGAGACTTGCGCCTCTTCTTACATTATGAAAATAAGGAATATTGTCGGTGTCCCAACCATTGAGATGATTCATCGTATGACTACCGATGGTATGTCCTCCGTTGACAACTTGTTGAAAAACATCGTTGTTTTTCTCAACATTAGAACCCACACAAAAGAAAGTCGCTTTTGCATTATAGGCTTCTAATTGGTCCAAAACCCATGGCGTAATACCAGGAATTGGCCCATCGTCAAAAGTGAGATAAATGGTTGGTGAATCTGTAGGAACTTTCCACGTGTAATTTGGAAAGAGTTTTTGAATAAATTTTGGCGTCTTAACGAGATACATAGTGTTTCAAAAATTTTAAAATGTTCAGGGATGATTATGAATTTTGGATATATATTGAAGTTATTCAAAGTTTTGAAAGTGTTCGTTACTATTTGCTAATACCTTAAGTCCAATTGCTTGTGGGAGCAAAGAGCTTATTTTGATACTGACAAAAGATAATTATTTATACTTTTGCGACCTTAAAATCATTCTCAGTAAAATAAAGGGAAGGTAGTTGTGTTTGTTTGCTTTTCGTTCTAAAATCTTCAATTGTAAATTGATTACAAAGTTCGGACTTTATTGGAACGATTCCAAATATAATTTTGCTGCCTATTAGACTAAGTTTTTTTAAAGAAGTTACTTAATTATTCAGAACAGAGAGCCGAGACCATTTTATTGAGAGAACAGAGACACTAAGCAGATATGTTCATTGTCGCTTTGCATCTCTTTTCTCTGCTCTCTCAGCAAAGCGTTCTCTGTTCTCAATAGTTAAGAAATCACTATAAATCTATTTTCAATTAAAAATAAATGAGTAAAATAAGAGTAAGATTTGCCCCAAGTCCAACAGGTGCTTTGCACATCGGTGGCGTAAGAACAGCGTTGTATAATTACCTTTTTGCAAAAAAAGAAGGAGGGACTTTTATACTCAGAATCGAGGATACTGATCGAACTCGCTACGTACCCGGTGCCGAAAAATACATCATGGAAGCATTGGAATGGGCAGGTCTAAAATTGGATGAAGGCCCAGGAATCGGAGGAGAGCATGGCCCTTATCGCCAATCTGAGCGTAAAGCACTTTATGGTGAATACGCGCAGAAGCTGATTGATGGTGGACATGCATATTATGCATTCGACACTCCAGAGGATTTGACTAAAGCGAGAGAAGAAAATCCAAACTTCAAGTACGGCATCATGACGCGTAGCGTGATGAAGAATAGTTTGACGATGACTGCAGAGGAAGTTCAGCAAAAATTGGACGCGGGTGAGCCATCAGTTATTCGTTTGAAAGTACCGGAGAATGAGGCGATTTTGATCAATGACATCGTGAGAGGCGAGGTTACTTTTCAAAGTAATGAACTGGATGATAAGGTCATGTTGAAAGGTGATGGAATGCCGACCTATCATTTGGCAAATATTGTGGATGACCATTTGATGGAAATTTCACATGTCATCAGAGGTGAAGAATGGTTGACGAGTACGGCGCATCACGTTTTGTTGTATCGCGCATTTGGTTGGGAGGATACGATGCCGAAGTTTTCGCACTTGCCATTGATTTTGAAACCAACTGGTAAAGGAAAATTGAGTAAGCGAGACGGAGCAAAATTGGGGATTCCAGTTTTTCCACTTTCGTGGGATGGCGGAACGGCTGAGAATACATTTGATGGATTTAGAGAGTTTGGATTTTTGCCAGATGCTATGCTCAACTTTTTAGCTTTCTTGGGATGGAACCCAGGGACGGAGCAAGAGATATTTTCTTTAGAAGATTTAGCAGCTGCTTTTGATTTGGAAAAAGTTGGAAAGAGCGGAGCCAAATTCGATTATGATAAAGCGAAGTGGTTCAACCAGCAATATATTATTGGAAAAGATGATGATACTTTGGTAGAAATGGTCACCCCAATCATCAAAGAACATCACGGCGATGTTGATGCAGACTTTTTGAAAGGATTCGTTGGGTTGATGAAAGAGCGAGCTACCCTATTGCCTGATTTTTGGACAGCAGGTTCTTACTTTTTCAAAGATGTTGAGGAATATGATTTGAAAAGTATTAGAAAAAGATGGAAACCTGAGAACTCTCCAAAGATGAAAGACTTCATCGGTGCTATCAATGGACTTGATAATTTTGATGCTACTTCTATCGAAACAGCAATTCATGCTTTTATGGAAAAAGAAGAATTGGGAATGGGCGTCGTGATGCCTGCTTTACGATTGGCGTTGACGGGAACTATGAAAGGGCCATCGGTGTTTGATATGATGTCGTTGTTAGGCAAACAACGAGTGGTCGAACGT
>CALHBQ010000155.1 GCA_937930815.1 uncultured Saprospiraceae bacterium
GCAGCTGACCAAATTTCGAAATCATAAGTCAAGGCAGAAGTGAAGCCTACATCACCACCACACAAACGAAGAATTCGATAGGGCAATTCTAATTTGTCTAAAATACCTGCAACATGTTCTACCATTCCATCCAAAGCAGCATAAGAATTTTCAGGAAGTTCCATGCGAATAATCTCTACTTTATCGAATTGGTGAACTCGATTCAATCCACGTACATGGGCGCCATATGAACCTGCTTCTCTTCGAAAACAAGGCGTATAGGCCGTCATCATAATTGGCAAATCTTCTGGCTTAAGAATTTCGTCTCGGTAGATGTTGGTAACTGGGACTTCTGCCGTTGGTAAAAGATACAAATCATCCTTTGTAACATAATACATCTGTCCTTCTTTATCAGGCAATTGACCAGTTCCACGTGCAGACGCTTCGTTCACAAGGTGAGGAGGAAGTATTTCCTCATAACCAGCTTCGGTGTTTTCATCCAAAAAGAAATTGATTAAAGCACGCTGAAGTTTAGCACCTTTTCCACGATAAAGTGGAAAACCTGCACCTGCGATTTTAGTACCCAATTCCAAACTGAAAAGATTATGGTCTTTTGCCAATTCCCAATGCGGTTTAGCAGTTTCAGGAAGTTCAGGCAAGGCATGAGGCCATGCTCTGTAAACTTCATTATCTTCTTCAGAAGTACCAGGAGGCACAGAAGAATGTGGCACATTTGGTATTTGCAGTAAAATATTTTCAATCTTTTGAGAAAGGTCGCTCATTTGATTTTCCAATTCTTTGACCCTTTCTTTACCTTGAGTAACCTTTGTTTTAAGGACATCTGCCTCTTCTCTTTTGCCTTGTTTATAAAGCATTCCTATCTCCTTACTAATCTGATTACTCTCAGCTTGTAAGGTGTTGAGTTCGGTTTGAGTGGCTTTTCTTTGCTCATCCAACTGAATGGCTTCATCAAGATTAGCAAAGTCACTTAGGTTTCTTTTTTTGAGACCTTCGATTACCTTTTCTTTGTTTTCTTTAATAAATCCTATCTGCAACATATAGACTTCTTTTTCGTTTGTGATTTTAGATTTGGTGCGAAATTATTCTTTTAAAAATGAGTTATGTGATGTTTTTTAGTTTTTTTTCAAAGAAATGTTTCATAATTGAAAATATAGTTTATTTTTGCACCGCTATTAAATAGCATACCACCTTGTAAATTGCCATTCTTCAATTTTTTCTTCAATTTCTTCTTTGGATTTTCCTTTTAAAACAAGGGAACTGCTTTTTTAAGCAATTGGATAAAAAAGAAAATTGCATATCTCTTTTCGGTATCTAAACACAGATTCCCAAATCCTAAGTGGTGTAAAACATTCCTAATTTTCTAAGTAACCTCTCATATTAGATTGCAGTTCGCAATTACAAACTATTCAAGCGTTAGTCAAACTACACAAGTAAGTAGTATGAGCGGTTTCCTTCACAGGGATAACGAAAATTATGTAAAAATAATTCTCAATTCAAGTAGAATATAAATCCAACCTTAATTATTAAAATTAGTCTCATCTAATAAGTTATGTACGACATTCTCCAATTAAATGATATGCTTGTAACCGAACTCCGCGAGGTTGCAGATAAGCTAAAGATCAAAGGCATATCTAAATTAAACAAACAAGATCTAATCTATCAAATACTGGATCATCAAGCGATTGGTGCCGATAGTGGCAACGGCGCTGCGCCTAAGAAAGCTAAACCTGCTCCCAAACCTGCTAAAAAATCACCGCGAAGTAGGAAAACGGTTATTAAAAAAGTAGATAGTAAAAAGGGCGGCCCTCTTTTTAAAGAAGATGCGGTAGGCAGCTACGATCCTTCTATGAGTGATGAAGAGGTAGAAGTAGAAGAAGTTGTTGTTGAGGAACCATTAGAAGTGGTAGAGCCTGTTGCTAAAGAAGAAGCTCCAGTTCCACAGAAACCAGATCCTAAACCTGCAAGAGAACCTCAAGGAAGAGATGATAGAAGAGGAGGACGCGGACGCGGCAATGATAGAAATGACGCTAAATCAGGCGGCAAAAAATTCGATGTAGAATTAGACGGTGTAATTGAAGGAGAGGGCGTTTTGGAAATGATGCCAGATGGTTATGGCTTCTTGCGTTCTGCTGATTACAATTATCTGACTTCACCAGATGATATATATGTTTCTCCATCACAAATCAAGTTGTTTGGTTTGAAAACGGGAGATACTGTAAGAGGTGCAATTCGACCTCCAAAAGAAGGCGAGAAATACTTCGCACTTTTAAGAGTATCAAAAATCAACGGATTAGAGGCAAAAGATGTAAGAGATAGAGTTCCTTTTGAATACTTGACACCACTTTTCCCAGATCAGAAATTCAACCTTTCTCACTCTCCAACGGGTAGAGATTTTGGAAATAGATTGATTGACCTTTTTACACCAATTGGTAAAGGTCAACGTGGATTATTGGTTGCACAACCTAAAACTGGTAAAACCTTCTTGTTGAAAGATTTAGCAAACGCTATTTCTAAAAATCACCAAGAGTGTTATATCATTGTTTTATTGGTAGATGAGCGACCAGAGGAGGTGACAGATTTCAAAAGAAGTGTAAATGCAGAAGTAGTTGCTTCTACTTTTGATGAACCTGCTGATAATCACGTAAGAGTGGCGGCGATTGTTTTAGAAAAAGCAAAACGTTTGACGGAGTCAGGTCACGATGTGGTCGTGCTTTTAGATTCGATTACACGTTTGGCAAGAGCATACAATACAGTTGCGCCGTCAAGCGGAAAAGTTTTGTCTGGTGGTGTGGAAGCGAACGCATTGCAAAAGCCAAAGAAATTCTTCGGTGCTGCGCGTAATATAGAAGATGGCGGTTCATTGACCATCCTTGCAACTGCTTTGATTGATACAGGTTCTAAAATGGATGCCGTTATCTTTGAAGAGTTTAAAGGTACTGGTAACATGGAGCTTCAATTGGATAGAAACTTGGCCAATCGTCGTATGTATCCAGCAATGGATGTTACGAGATCAAGTACTCGTCGCGAAGAGTTGTTGCTCGATAAAGATACGATTCAAAGAATGGTCTTACTCCGCAAGCACTTGGCAGATATGAAGCCAGAGGAGTCTATGACTTTCTTATTGAAACACATGAAAGATACCGTTAGTAACGAGGAATTCCTCAGTTCTATGAACGGATAAGAAATCTATAAACTTTATAGATGGAGTTTAAAGCGGTTGCAGTTTTGTGACCGCTTTTTTTGTGGGTTGAGGTTTATATTTGTAAATTTTCAATCAAAAAATAAAAGATGCCAACTGTATTTCGAAGTCGTGGCTATCGGTTTTTCTTTTATAGTAATGATCAAAATCAAGAATTAATCAAAACTACTTGGAATGAGTATTTCAACAATTAATAAATCCAAAAATGCAATCGACCTTCATTTTAAAGATGACAAGATGATCTTGATTTTGGAAGATGGAAGAGAATTATCTGTGCCGTTAGAATGGTTTCCTTTGTTGCGAGACGCTACTCCAACTCAACTCGCCAATTGGCGCTTTATAGGCAAAGGGGAAGGTATTCATTGGGAAGAATTAGATGAGGACGTTTCAGTAGAGCAACTTTTGAATTAAATTTATAGCAAAAATATGGAGTTTAAAGCGGTCGCAGTTTGTGACCGCTTTTTTTGTGGAAGACCAGGAGATGAAATTTTCATAGCATCTTGCTTTAGCAAGGTGATTTAATAGGGCAATATTGTTGCGAGTTACAAGTCTCGAAAACCGTAACTCGCAACAATTTATTATTTCATTAGAATTGTAGTTTGCTCTTTTGGAGTAGCTTCTACTGATTCTAATTTTTCAAAAGAAACTTCGATATACTTTCGCATCTTACGTTTTTCTGAAGAGGTAGAATATTTGAAAGTTTTGATGATTTGAAGCAGTGCATCTTTTTCAGAGCGGAACCCTTCTTTTACAGATTTTAGTTCATCATCCGAAAGATGAATATCTTTCAAAATACGTTCTCCGTATTTGATATAAGGAGGCGTAACCAATCCAGCAAAATCAAAATCATAAGCAATCGGACATAACTTTCCACTTGGCATTTTTACAAATTTCAAATTTTTGCTCCTTTTAAGACTCCAGTCAGAATTGCCAATCATATAATTGAAAAGTGCAATTTTCGCGAGTTGGATTTTATCGACTTTTTCAGGATTGGTGTTGAATGATTTTACGATTTCTCCACCCATTCTACTGGCCACTTGTTCAGCTTCTTCAATGATGAATGCGGTCGTTTCAATAGGCGCCATTTCGCCCTTGCTATCGATATATCTTATGCTCAAAAGTTGAGTTCTGAAGCTATGCTCGACCAAGTGATTCATCATTTGATAAGCCAAATATTCTTTCTTCAAATAGGTTGCAGTTGCGATTTCGCTATCAAGGCAATGTGTAACCAATTTAAATTTATTAAAAGTATCCAATCCCATCAAAGCCAATTCTGCTTTTTTGAATTTCAATTTCATTGGAGGAAAATCACAGGTCTTCAATCTGAATTTTCCACGTACTTTTACCTTTACTGGGATTTCATTTCGCTTCCCATCTTTTCCTGTAAAAGTGAAAATGCCAGTTTGATAGTCATGGTTCGTCATTTTGCTATCTATCATGGTTGATAGATCCGTTTTTATGATGACTTCAAGAGGTTGTTCTTGTTTCAAAAAATCGAATAAAGGCATCGGACGGCTCTCGCTTGCAAACAAAAATTGATTGCCAATAATAAGTAATAAGGTCAGTACTAAATTTTTCATTTTAATCGGGTTTAATTAGTGTATTAGCAAGGTAATACAGTTTGCGCTTTTATTGACTTATATTCGATTAACTGATAGAAAATTCGGATGAAAGAAAGATAAAAAAGGTGGTAGGTTCGTTTTGTCTAAATTTATTTTTCTTATAGACAAATAAGGTCTGCAAAGGTTGCAGTTAAATCAGATAAAATTCCAGTTT
>CALHBQ010000156.1 GCA_937930815.1 uncultured Saprospiraceae bacterium
TGACTGGCAATCGGTCTCGTAAAGATTATCAACAGAGATTTTGTACATCGCTATTTCTTGAGTAAAAATGTCTTCGTTGCGATGGTAATATGCTTTGACGACCTCCACTTGTTTTTCGAGTTGCTTTACAACTTTCTGAATGGCTTCTTCTGTCGTTTTTACCACAATCGTAAATCTGTGAATATCTTTTATCTCAGATTCGGAAGCAGTGATACTTTCGATATTTATATGTCTTTTCAGGAAAATAGAAGTCACTCGATTGAGCAAACCAACATTGTTTTCTGTAGAAATCGAAACCGTAAATATTTCTTGATTCATTGCGAATTATTTTAATCGTATTTTAGAAACACATGCTCCTGACTCAATCATTGGAAATACATTTCCTTCCTTTTCTACTTTCACTTCGAGGAAGTATGGACCATCATGATCAATCATTTTTTTGACGGCTTGCGCTAAATTTTTTCTTTCTGAAACTCGCTCAGCTTCGATAAAGTAGCCTTTTGCAATCGCCACAAAATCGGGGTTGACCATTTCAGTAGAAGCGTATCTTTTATCAAAAAACAATTGTTGCCACTGCCGCACCATTCCAAGAAAATCATTGTTCAATACGACAATTTTTACTGCCAATTTTGTTTGAAAAATAGTACCCAATTCTTGAATCGTCATTTGATAACCACCATCGCCGATTATGGCAATGACTTCTCTTTCGGGTGCTCCTTTCTTCGCGCCAATTGCTGCAGGTAATGCGAACCCCATTGTTCCCAAACCACCTGAAGTGATATTGCTTTGCGTTTTGGTAAACTTGGCGTACCGGCAAGCAATCATCTGGTGTTGCCCGACATCCGAAACGATGATGTGATCACCGCCAGTCACGTTATTGATTTCTTTCAAAACCTCTCCCATGGTCAATCCTTCTTTGGTTGGGAAAAGGTCGTTTTGGATAACTGCTTCGTATTCTTTTTTGTCTAATTCTAAAAATTCGTTGTGCCACTGGGCGTGTCGATTTGACTCAATGTAAGGAAGCAATTCCCTCAACGTATCTTTTGAATTTCCTAAAACTGCGACATCCGCTTTTACATTTTTATCAATCTCAGCAGGGTCAATTTCGAAGTGAATTACTTTTGCCTGTTTGGCATAAGTTTTCAAATCGCCTGTCACCCGATCATCAAATCGCATTCCGATGGCAATCAAAACATCACATTGATTGGTCTGGATATTTGGCGAATAATTACCATGCATTCCGACCATTCCAACATTCAAAGGATGTTCAGTTGGAAGCGCAGATAAACCCAAAATAGTCCATGCGGCTGGGATGCCTGCCTTTTCAATTAGTTCTTTCAACTCGTCTTCTGCCTTTCCTAAAATCACACCTTGACCAAAAACAATCATTGGTTTTTTAGCATGATTGATTAAATCTGCTGCGGCTTTTATAGATTCAGGATCAGTGCATGGCACTGGTTTGTAACTTCTTATTCTTTTACATTTTTCATAATAAAAATCTACCTCTGCGAACTGCGCGTCTTTTGTAATATCAATCAAAACTGGCCCTGGTCTACCAGAGTGAGCGATGTAAAATGCTTTCGCAAAAACCTCTGCAATTTCCTCTGCTTTGGTGATTTGATAATTCCATTTCGTCACGGGAGTGGAGATACTTATGATATCCGTTTCCTGAAATGCATCTGATCCTAAAAGATGCGAACCCACCTGTCCCGTCACGCAAACCATTGGGGTAGAATCAATCATCGCATCTGCCAAACCTGTTACCAAATTGGTTGCTCCTGGGCCAGAAGTGGCGAAGACGACTGCTGGTTTATCATTGACACGTGCATAGCCTTGAGCAGCGTGGGTAGCGCCTTGTTCATGGCGAGTAAGGATGTGCTCCAGCTGATTTTGATAACCATAAAGTGCATCATAAATCGGCATGATGGCACCTCCTGGATAGCCAAAAATAGTATCCACGCCTTCTTTCAATATGCATTGGATCACTGCATCTGCACCAGTCGTTTTGATGGTGGTTTTTGGCGGAGTTTCTTTTGAAATTTGTGCATTCATATTTATATATTTTGCTCGCTTTTATTCGTGGGACGACTTTGAGTCGTCCCACGAAAGCTGCGATTTTTTTTAGAATTTATCCGTCACACATCCTTCCGAAGCAGACGAAACTATTTTTGCGTATTTATAAAGTGAACCTTTAGTTACTTTCAAATCAGGTGCTTTCCAGTTTGCTTTTCGGACAGCTAATTCTTCATCTGATAGATTCACTTTTATGGTATTTGAAACTGCGTCGATTGTGATTTCGTCCCCGTCTTTTAGTAGGGCAATCGCACCACCTTCTTGCGCTTCGGGTGTGATGTGGCCTACCACAAATCCATGTGTACCGCCAGAGAATCGACCGTCGGTAATTAAGGCTACTGATTTGCCGAGACCAACACCCATGATTGCAGAGGTTGGTTTCAACATTTCTGGCATACCAGGACCACCTTTAGGCCCTTCGTATCGAATGACGACGACATCGCCGGACTTCACTTCTCCGTTTTGAATGCCATCATTAGCAGCAAACTCACCTTCATAAACCTTGGCAGTTCCTGTAAATTTTAAACCTTCTTTTCCAGTGATTTTTGCAACAGAACCTTCTGGAGCAAGATTGCCTTTAAGTATACGCAGGTGCCCAGTTTCTTTGATAGGTGAATCGAGTGGTTTGATAACTTCTTGACCTTCAAAAAAGTCAGGAACATTCTCCAAGTTTTCGGCCATCGTTTTTCCGGTAACGGTCATGCAATCACCGTGGAGCATTCCGTTTTTTAATAAATATTTTAAAACCGCTGGTACGCCACCGACTTTGTGCAAGTCTTCCATGACGTATTTTCCACTCGGTTTTAAATCTGCGAGGAAAGGTGTTTTGTCACTTATTTTTTGAAAATCTTCGAGTGTCAATTCAATACCTGCCGCATGCGCAATTGCTAAATAATGTAAAACTGCATTGGTCGAACCACCCAAAACTGTGATAAGTGTCAACGCATTTTCGAAAGATTTTTTTGTTAGAATATCAGATGGTTTCAAGTCCTTTTTTATCAACTCCATCACAAATTGACCTGCTTGCAAGCACTCAATTTCTTTCTCAGCACTGAGTGCTGGATTTGAAGAATTATATGGCAATGCCATGCCCAATGCTTCAATGGAAGAGGCCATCGTATTCGCGGTGTACATCCCTCCGCAAGCACCTGCTCCTGGTACTGCCTTTTCTATTACTTGTTGAAATTCAGGCTCTTGCATCGTCCCTGCAAGTTTTTCTCCCCATGCTTCGAAGGCAGAAACGATATCCAATTTTTTATCATTATGACAGCCCGCTGCAACTGTTCCTCCATATACCAAAATAGCAGGTCGGTCGAGGCGCAACATCGCCATGAGTGCGCCGGGCATATTTTTATCACAACCAACGACGGTCACTACGCCATCATAACTCATTGCTTGTACCACGGTCTCTATTGAGTCTGCAATGATATCACGTGAAGGAAGCGAGTAACGCATACCGGGTGTCCCCATCGAAATGCCATCACTGACACCAATCGTATTAAAAATGAGACCAACGCCTTCCGATTGATTGATACCTTGTTTGACGTGTGTTGCCAACCCATTGAGATGCATGTTGCATGGATTGCCTTCATACCCCGTACTGGCCACTCCAATCAAGGGCTTTTTCATGTCGTCGCGTGTCAAGCCAATCGCATGAAGCATGGCTTGAGCGGCGGGTTGGGTTGGGTCTTGCGTAACACGCTTGCTGTATTTATTGAGTTCCATACACACTCGCCCCTTGACCCTCGCAGCGGCGAAGGCACCGAACAGCTTTGTGTTCGGGAGGTTCTGATTTTTG
>CALHBQ010000157.1 GCA_937930815.1 uncultured Saprospiraceae bacterium
TTCAGGATTGTTTTCTGCAATTGAAATCAAACGCGCAATCGAACCTTTGTCGTTTTCGATCATGTGCTTCAACTCGCCATTCATACTTGCGCCTGTTGGAAAGTCGCAACGCTTCATCAAGTCATTGATCATGCCTTGCAAGCCCATTTCGCGACCATCATCTGGAGAGTAAATACGAGCGATTCCGTATTTGTGCAATTCATCGATTTCACTTGGAAGAATGGTTCCACCACCACCGCCGGTGATTTGGATATGCCCTGCACCACGTTCTTGGAGCAGGTCGTACATATATTTCAAAAACTCATTGTGGCCGCCCTGATAACTCGTCAGTGCAATTCCTTGCGCATCTTCTTGAATAGCTGCTTCGACTATTTCTTGCACCGAGCGATTATGCCCCAAGTGAATAATCTCTGCACCTGTCGATTGCAATATTCGACGCATGATATTGATGGCTGCATCGTGCCCGTCGTACAGAGACGCGGCGGTTACGATTCTTACTTTATTTTTCGGCTTGTATGGTGTGGCTACTTGCATATTTTTTTAGTCGGTTCACGGTGTACGGTTAAGGGTACACGGTGAAGATTATTTTGTGAATTCCTTTTTAATAAAAGAAAATTTTACGGCTGGAGAGTTTACCAAATTAATCGACTGAACCGATTAACCTGAGTTGGTAAATTTACGAAAAAGTGGGTGAGGTTGTTTTTTTTGAGGGGATTTTATGGTTTTGGTAGAAATCTAAGAAAAAACAATAATTACAAGAACTAAACACATATGATTTTCATTTATTAATTTTGCATACAATGTATCATAAAAAATTTATCAATTCAATAAAAGTTAGACCATTGAAACCTAAATTAAACACCATTGAAAAATATCGAACTGATTATCTTTTGTTTAAGCAACATAACATTTCAAGATATAAGGTAAAAAAAGAACTTGATAATTTTATTAAGGAATGGACTCCTTACAATAATATGATTTCGAAAGGAGAAAAAATTTCAGAATATGACAGAAAATTCCCTCGAATAAACAACGAAACAGAAGCGTTCTTTAAAAATAATTTTCCAGAAAAAGTCTATAAAAACTTTACCAAGACTCCGGAGAATCCAAAGATTAATCGTGTTGAATCTTCAAATTTACCAGAGGGTAATAAGTTAATATATGAATTAGCTCATGAGTTATTGGATACAACAACAAAAAAGAACGCAAGAAAAATTAAACACAAATTTAATTTCTTAAACTACATCTTACAATGTCTAAATGATTATGGTCTTCATAAAAACATCCAACAAAGAAAAACTAACTTATTCGGCAGATATTCGATTTTAATTGAATACAACGAAAATTCTAAAAGAAACAAAAAGTTAAATATGCTTCTTTTATCATTAGATGATATCAAAGAAAATTTTATCAAACCATATCTAAAAAAAGAAGGAATTTTTATAAACGGAATTCACTTAACTCACAACTCTATTCAAAAAATAAACATTTTTCGAACATTATTTAATGATTCTGAAATTGAATTATACAAAGAGAAAAACAATTTAAAAACTGACCTCAATCTAATTCGAAGCTTTCAAGATATTACTCCTAAATTTATAACTACATCAGCAGTAAATGCTGGGTTCTCTCTTGGGGATAGTATTAAAGATCTTATTCATCCTCATATTTGGGAGAAAGTAGAAAATTTGATTAAAAGTGGTGAATTTTCAAAAGCAGTTCTTACTGCATATATTGAGTTGAATGATATTGTCAAAAATGAATATAAAAGTAAAAAGGGAATCGAAAAAGATGGAGTTGATTTAATGAGGCAAGCATTTAAAGAGAATGATCCCGTTTTTGTTTTAACAGATGACTTGGATAGTGATAACGGAAAGAGCGAACAAGACGGTTATAAGCAATTATTTGCCGGTTCAATGAGAGCTTTTAGAAATCCTAATGCTCACAAAAACCTTTCGACCAACTTAAAAGATGCAGTTGAAAAATTGATAATTGTTAGCCATCTTTTAAAGAAGTTTGAAAATAGACATTAATACAATTTCTTAATCCTAACCTTCGGCCCAGGACAATGAACGCTATGGCAATTCATACAACTCGTAACCAAACTTTCATATAATTCAAAAGATTTTTCGACCTCACTATTTTCAAAAGCTTCCATTACAATTAAGAAATTTTTGGCAAAAGCTTGATAACTTTCTGATGGCACTTCTTCTGCTTCGGTGCCATGAGCGGTGAGTATTTTTTGATAATCTAAACCTGGCTTTGCTTTTTTGCCTGCTTTGATATCGGATCTCATTTTTTTGAAATCATCTTCCATTTCTTTCATCAACGTGGTGAGCTCGCTGTCTTGGCGCATGAGGTATTTTCCAACTTTTTTCTTGGAACCGGGAGCAGCGCATTCTTCTGGATCGGAGCAAGAAATGACTGTTGCAAGGACGGCTAATAGTAGAAAGCAGATGATTTTTATTTTATTCATTTCTATAGTTTTTTTTCAACGACTTGACGGCTCTGAGGCGTTCTGTCGTTTTCTTCAGAAGACACTCATCGGTTGGACGGCTTAGAGCCGGCAAACCGTTGGGTTAATTTATGATTTCAAATTTTAATCCAGCACTCTCCTCCAATCTTTTTAATAAATGGTCGCCGAATGCAGTTGAAGGGGTCAACATTCCTGCCATGTCTGGCAAGTCGTCTTTTGCTAAACAAACGGCAGCTTCACCGAGCATTTTGCAGGTAGAACCGTAGCCAGGATCTCGGTCGCCTTTCACAGTTGCATTGATGGTTTTTCCACTCACCGTTTTTCCGAAAAAGAGGAATTTATAAAAGCCATTTTCGCGTGCTTCTTTATTTGGGCCTTCCCCAGGTTTTGGGAGATACCATCCAACGAGTTTCCCCAAAAGCGAACTTGGTTGAGCCATCGCAGCTCCCAAAGAAAGCAAAACC
>CALHBQ010000158.1 GCA_937930815.1 uncultured Saprospiraceae bacterium
ATCAAAACAGAAAAAATGCTGATTTGAAATTATACGAATTTGGTAAAACATACTTGAAAGGAGAAGAGGAAGGCAAGTTCAAAGAAACAGAGCATTTGGTTATTTTCGTAACAGGTCAAACGACTTCTGAGAGTTGGAGAAGCAAAGGAGGCGAGTCAGATTTCTACAGTTTGAAAGCTTATGTTGAAAACGTATTGGCTAAGTTAGGATTAACTAAATATCAAACCTCTGAAGCAGAAAACGATGTTTTAAATTATGGGTTGAAATATCACAGAGGTCAACAAGTATTAGTTGAATTTGGAAAAGTATCTGGAAAAATCTGTAAAAAAATGGGCATTAAAAATTCCGTTTTTTACGCCGATATTCAGTGGGGTGCGATTTTGAAAGCTATCAAAAAGCATAGCATCAGATTTGAACCGTTGAATAAATTCCCAACTATGCGTCGTGACTTGGCGTTGGTGGTTGATTCAAAAATCAAGTTCTCCGAAATCAAAGGTATTGCGCACAAAACAGAAAAGAAACTTTTGAAAAACGTCAACCTTTTTGATGTTTTTGAAAGTGAAGAAAAATTGGGTGCAGATAAAAAATCATACGCCATCAGCTATGATTTTGAAAACTCAGAAAAAACACTTTCTGATAAAGAAGTCGATAAGGTGATGAATAAATTGATTGGGAGTTATGAGCATCAATTAGGTGCGGTAATTAGAAGATAACGTACCGTCGAATCCAATTCGACGAGTTTGCAAATAAAAATTGCTTGTTTGTAATAGACAAAGAATTTGCTGATTTTTGATTCAAATTATTATCAAATGAGACTGAATAGAAATGCTTTTTCAAAAGGAACTATTGCCGAGCAGGCTAAAAAAAATAAAGAATACCTCCTCAGTAAAACGGTAGAAGAACGCTTAGAGATTCTTTGGTATCTAATCAGTTTGAACTATGGGTTTAAAGAAGGTGAAATTCCAAGGCTTGATCGAACTGCCTTTAGTATGAGAAAACATAAATGCTAATGGTTATTAGTTTGCATGAAGATTTCAAGGACTTTTTGAATTCTTTAAATAAGTATGAAGTAGAATTCATCCTAATTGGTGGGTATGCAGTCATGTACTATGGTTATGCCCGAACTACTGGTGATATTGATATTTGGGTAAATAGAACAGACGAAAATTATCGAAGAATAGAATTAGCATTTAAAATTTTTGGAATGCCTGTTTTTGATATGACAGCTTTCAATTTTTTAGAAAATGAAAAATTAGATGTTTTTACTTTTGGTGTACCTCCAGTATGTATTGATTTACTGACAAAAGTAAAAGGCTTGCAATTTAAATCTACCTTTGAAAATTCTTCTATCGAAGAAATTGATGGTATTCAAGTTCGAATAATAAGTAAAGAAGATTTGATTCTTGCCAAAAAGGCTTCTGACAGGCCAAGAGATAGAGATGACATTGAAAATTTGACATAAAACATAGATTCGCCGATAATTACCAAGTGTTTGTCGCTCGCGTCCGCAACGCGGAGCAGTGCTCCGCGCTCAGTAGTTAGATTAAAAAAAAATCCCGAACCTCAATTTGAGGTTCGGGATTTTTTTTAATCACAAAAGTTATTTACAGTTGAAAAACTTTTAATAAACTCTTGTTTCCATAATAAACTTTTCGTTCAAACTCATCGACTTTGTAGACAGGTCGGACACTATCAAAAAGTAATTTATCCACTTCTTCTCCAGTATCTTTACTTACACACATCAGAAGTTTGTTCTTATCACCTTTAGCATCTTTTTCTTTCGTGAAGTAATAAGCAAAGTCTCTTGTTTGAGAAAAAGCAGCTTTACGGGTAGGAGGAATAAATTCACTAACTTTGTTTGCACGATCTGCATTATTAAATTGGTTGCCTCCTTTGGTCAATTGGGCCGTTCCGTCGCCAATTGGAGTCATTCCAAAAGAAGCTACACCAGCTGCACCTTTCATCGTATTGGTAACACCACCAATCGCATTAGCAGCGGAATAGGCCGCCATTCCAAAAGAGGCAGCATTTGAGAGAAGATTCTTTTTGTCAAACGGCTTAGGATAGAATTTTCCTGTAGCAGTTTTTTTGTCCGGAAAAACAATTACGAACTCCTGAATCGCAGTCATAAAATAAGCGTTTTCTCGAACTTCCATCGTGGTGTAACCAGCAGAGTTTCTAACCTTCTTTTTCCAGACCATATAACCTTTCGGGTTTTTGTCAGGATTGATTATGTAAACATCCCTACCAGCGATTACAATTAAATTGTTTCGCTTCGGGTCGTATGACATCTTCGAACTCTCATCTGTTTTGATAGAAAATGATTTTGCTTTACTGCCAGGTTCAGGCGTAAAGGATATGCCCGTTGGAGCAAAGGCTAATGTACCTGATTCATAACTTGGTCCTTCATCGCCACTTCCGCCTCCGCTACCCCAGTTGCGAGGTGCTTTCTTTGGTTTTTTCCACATTTTCTTTCCTTCACCATCTATCTGCATAGATTTTCTTCCAGAATAAACCATATATCCTTCATCATTTTTTTCAATTTTACCAATACGTTTTTGGCTATAATTTTTCTTCCACATCTTCTTTCCATCTTTATAACTATAAAAGTTACAAGACTCTTTATCTGCTATAAACAGATGGTCATCCCAAGTTTTGATTCTTCGAATGTCTTCGCCAGTCTTAACCTTCCAAAGCTCCTTGCCAGATTCCATGTCATAGACCACTGCTTTTTTGCTCATGCTTTTGGTTCCAGGTGCCATTGCCGCAGCCATGAGTCCTCCGCCATCTGATTCTACAACAATCAAGGCTGAGTTGTCCGGAGTTGGAATTAATCGAGCAGGGCTGCCTTTGATTTTCCATTTTACCTTACCAGTTTCTGCGTCTAATACGGCCACATTTTTTCTGAATTTGTACAAAATGTTTCCATTTTCTGTAATAGGGGTAGTGCCTATCGGAATTGAAATGTCTGGAACTTCTGTTTCTTTACTTCCAGACATTTTAGAAGTAGCCATCATTTGACCAAAACCGGAAGACTTCATAACATCAACGCCCCACTTCTTGGTGTTTGTTTTCATGTCTACCATATATACTCTAAGTTGACCATCTGCACCAGCTCTAAGGAGCATAGCATCTAAGTCTGGGATGTATTCGGCATCATGAATTTTTTTGTGACCATCCTTCTCTTTTGATAGAATGACCTTTCCATCACGACTGTCGATTAAATCATGAGAAATTAAAACAAAAGGGGAATTTTGAACTTCGTAAAAATCATTGGTTAACTCTACAATACCGTTTGATTTTCGATCCATTTTCCATGCGACATCTTTAGTCTCGGAGTTAATACCGCAAAAGGCTTCGTTGGTTTGGATGATGGGGACACCAGTAAGATTCTGGAACAAAATACTCTGAATCTTTCCAGGTACGGTTACTTCCCAATCAGCATCCCTTTGCCCAAAAATGGATGATTGAAATAAAAATAAAATGATAAGAACTGTAGTCAGTTTCTTCATAACACAAGTTGGTTTTTATGTTTAAAAAAGGTTGATAAATTTTAGGAATCGGTTTAGTTTATTTCTTTCCTTGAATCGGAAATTTTAACTCAAAAGCGCTTCTTCTTGGTGGAAGTTTTCTGAGTGGTTTTAATTCTCTCTTCGTTTGTATTAGAATGAAATCAAAGATAAAAAAAAACTAATATTATTGAATTGCTTTTTATTAAAGTGATGAAAAACGTCAAATAACACAGGAGGAATTCTATCCTTCAATGAATCTTTTGTTGCAAAATTTTAAAGAATTGAATCATGTTTTTTCTGATTGAAAATTGCTCTTGAACTTGTTTCTTGCACTTACACTTAAAAATCATGTATTTTTGTTGAAACTGTTTTAGTTTTTAGCAGTTTCACTAAAAAACGCAACCGATGTCAATCCACCAAAAGATAGAAGGAATTGGACAAAAAGTTCATCAATTAATTGGTGAAAACAGACGTTTGCGTGGCGAAAACGAGAAACTTACACAGGAACTCAAAAATTTAAAAGCCACAATTTCGCAAAACGAAGAAAACGTGGCATCTTTGAAGGTCAAATTGGGAAAGACGCAGATCGCTTTAAATGATAAGCAAGCGAAAAACCCAGAAGAATCAAAAATTCTCAGAAAGAAATTTGATAAGTATATTGAGGAGTTGGACAAGTGCATTGAGTGGTTAGAAAATACGTAACCTTAATAGATTGCGTAATCGAAATATAAATTTTGTACACTTTGAAACATGGATAACGAAAATGAAATGATAAGCATCACGGTTTTAATAGCCGGACGTCCTTATCCGCTCAGGATCAATAAGGCTGATGAGCCATCCATTCGTACAATTGTGAAAGAGATTAACAATCAGGTTAATAACTTTCAATTAAAATATACCACCAAAGACAAACAGGATTGCCTATCGATGGCCGCCCTGACCTACGCAGTTGATTTGGCGAAAGCCAAAAAGAATAAAACAACTGATGTAGCCGCACCTTCCACTTCCAATCAAGACCAATCTGGTCTGCTTGAAAAACTTTCTGAAATTGATGCACTTCTGGATTCCGTACTGCGCAAGAGTGAGTAGCACAAGTTTACAGATTAAATACAAGTATCAAATTCATTTATAATTTTTGAATTTGAAATTTTTAATAAAGAAGAGTCCTTACTGATTACAAAAATTGCATTAGCTTTTTAATTTTCATTTCGATTTTTCATTTTTATTAATAATCCCGCTGCCCACCTTTATTCGATTTTCATCGAAAATTTCTTTCCCTTCTTGGTTAAGAGCGATTGGCTCAAAAAATATTTTTTTTATTCACAAAAACCGCAGTGTTATGGATATAGTATTTGGAATAGTGCCTGGTTTAGTTATCGGGGCGGCTATTGGTTTCTTTTTTGTTCAGACCTTTCTCAAAAAGCAGCAACAAGGGAAGATTGATGAGATGAACTCGAAAGCTGATTTGGTCGTGCAAGAAGCAAGAGTGACTGCAAAACGTTTGGTCAACGATGCTGAATCAAAAGCAGACAAAATTGTTTCTAAAGCAGAAGCAAAAAATGAGTCTATCAAGCAAAAGAAAATCAATGAAGCAAAAGACCGCTTCCAGAAAATGAAATCTGAAATTCAACAAGAACGTGCAAACCTTAAAGTTGAATTGAAAGATAGAGAAGTTGATGTTGTTAAAAAAGAATCTTCTCTTGGACAGAAGGAAAAAGAGCTTAAATCGAAAGAGCAAAATGTAGTTGAGCGTGAGAAAGAGATTTCAAGCATTCGTGAAAACCTTGATTTGCAGTTGAAAGTAATCTCTAAGAAAAAAGAGGAGTTGGATAATGCAAACGAGATTCATATCAAAAAACTCGAAAGTGTTGCTCGTTTGTCAGAATCAGAAGCAAAAGAACAATTGCTCGAAGCCGTCAAAGCAAAATCTGAAACAGATGCAATGGCCATTGTAAAGTCTTCAATGGAGCAAGCAAAAATTACTGCTAATAAGGACGCAAAGAAAATTATCATTCAATCCATTCAGCGAATGTGTGCTGAATATACGATTGAAAATACGGTATCTGTTTTCAATTTAGATTCAGATGATTTGAAAGGTCAAATCATTGGTCGTGAGGGGAGAAATATCCGTGCATTAGAGGCAGCAACAGGTGCCGAGATTGTTGTAGATGATACACCGGAAGCAATTGTGATTTCGAGTTTTGACCCTATTAGAAGAGAAATTGCACGTCTATCTTTGAAAAAATTGGTAGCCGATGGTCGTATCCACCCTGCCCGTATCGAAGAAGTGGTAGCGAAGACCAAAAAACAATTGGAAGAACAAATCATCGAAATCGGTGAAAGAACTGTGATTGATTTAGATATACATGGATTGCATGCAAGTTTAGTAAGAATGGTTGGACGTATGCGTTTCCGTTCTTCTTACGGACAAAACTTGCTGAAGCACTCTATCGAAACGGCGAACCTTTGTGCCATCATGTCTGCTGAACTTGGTTTGAATGCTAATCAGGTAAAAATGGCAAAACGTGCTGGTTTACTCCATGATATAGGAAAAGTAGCAGAAGAAGATACAGAATTGTCACACGCGATTTTGGGTATGAAAATGTGTGAGAAAGCGAAGGAGCATGTATTTGTTGCCAACGCAGTCGGTGCTCACCACGATGAGGTTGAAATGACAAATATCATCTCGCCAATCGTACAAGCATGTGATGCAATCTCTGGAGCAAGACCGGGTGCACGTCGTGAGATTTTGGAAAGTTACCTCAAACGTATTGGCGAATTGGAAGAGTTGGCAATGGGTTACCAAGGTGTTCAAAAAGCTTACGCAATGCAAGCAGGTCGTGAATTGCGCGTTATCGTAGAGTCAGACAAAGTAACTGACCAATATGCGGATGATTTATCATTTATGATTTCTCAGAAGATTCAGGATGAAATGCAATATCCAGGGCAAGTGAGAGTGACGGTGATTCGAGAGAGACGAGCTACCGCTTATGCGAGATAGATAAGAATATCACATTTAGTCGAAAATATAAATCCTCGCACGTTGTGCGGGGATTTTTTATTTAATTTTAGTGTTAAATGTCATAGGTTGAAAGTTGAACGAATCGCTCATTGAACTTTTAGCCTATAACTTTCAATTTATTAACTTATGAAGTTCCAGTCAAAGCCATACAAAACCAAAACAGGCGAAGCAATCACCATCAGAATTGCTCGTGAAGAGGAAGCAAAAGCATTGCGCGATTTAAAATTGAAGATTATCAAAACCTCAATGACGATTCCTTTGTACCCAGAAGAGTATCCGTATGACGAAGAAGGGGAGCGTGAATTAATCAAAAAGTATAACGAAAGTCCAAACAGTATCTTATTAGTTGCGGAAGCGGACGGCCAATTGATTGGAATGATAGACTTGACAGGTCATGAACGAAAAATCATGGCTCATACGGCTATGATTGGAATGAGTATCGAAGAAGGGTGGCGAAATAAAGGTGTCGGGACTTACCTCATAAAAGGCGTTTTAGATTGGGCAAAATCTTCTTCCGAATTGGAAGTGATTTGGTTGGATGTCTATGCAAACAATGAATTAGGTTTAGGTTTGTACAAAAAAATGGGT
Organism: uncultured Saprospiraceae bacterium; assembly: GCA_937930815.1. Classification (GTDB taxonomy): domain Bacteria; phylum Bacteroidota; class Bacteroidia; order Chitinophagales; family Saprospiraceae; genus JAGQWW01. Next base: position 7,123 of record CALHBQ010000158.1, read on the forward strand.
TTTAAGATTAGCGGAAAGATTGAGCGATTTTTTAAATATGAAGATGGGTACTTTGATAATATCAAAATGTATCAATTGATAAAATAAATGCACCTGCGGTAGGCCGGCTCAAAGCCGTCCGACCGCTAATATCGAAGTCGTTAAAAAGAATCACCTCTAAAACTCTATCTAAAAAACCTATTTTTGCAAAAAACAATTTCATGAAAAGAAGAATAACATTATTAGCAGCTGTTTTAATGATTTCAAGTTTGGCTTTTGGCCAAAGTTTCTATTGGGGAATTAAAGGAGGGCCAACACTCGGATTTCAACAATGGGATGGATTTGAGCAGAATGTTTTGTTGCGTTATCACGGTTCTGCATTTATTGAATCAATTGCTGAACCAGGGGAATTCGTGCTTTTTGCGCAGACGGGTTATCACCAAAAGGGTAGTGCGCTACGAGGCGGGCGGGCAACAGATCTCAATGGTAACTTGATCTTGATTCCAACGCAAGGATTTATTTTTCATAATATAGATTTGGTTTTGGGGATCAAACAACGATTGGATTTTAGCTTTTTGGGAAGTTCTTCTGCTTATTATCTTTTTGGACTTCGAGGTGATTATACTTATGATACCAATCTTGAACAATACAGTTCGATAGGTTCGTTGTTTTACCCATTCCCGCAGTTTGTAGAGAAGTGGAATTATGGAGCAACGCTCGGTGGTGGTTTTGAATTTGACTTCACCGATTACATTGGAGGGATTTTAGAATTTTCGATTCACCCTGATTTTTCAAATCAATACATCCAACCAGAACTTCGTAATGTTAGGAATCCATACACAGGACTCAATCAAAATTTAAGTTCTCGTACTATCCGAAACACGACTTTCGAAATTTCGGTTGGTTTTAGATTCTTGAGAGAGGTGATTTATGTTGATTAGTCCTGCTACGTAATAGAGACTGTTCAATAATCAGGGTAAATAAAAAAGCGTCCGATTCAATATTTGAATCGGACGCTTTTTTATAAATTAAGCTCTTAGAGATTTTCTTTTAATTCATCCATTTCTTTTTTTCTTTTCTTTCTCTTTTTGCTCTTTTTCTTCAATCTCTTTTTATCCTTCTTTGTGATTTTTTTTGCTTCTTTTTCAGCTGCTTTTCTTGCCTTTCGCTCGGCTTTCGTTTCGTTTTTCGGAGCTTTCTTTTCGAGTTTTGCAGCTTCGCGCTTTGCAATTCTTTGTTCCATTGCTTCGCGATTCTTTCGCACTTTTTCTCTTTTCGCTTTATGTTCCGCAGCAGCGGCAGCTTTTTCTGCTTTCTTTGCTTCGCGCTCTGCTTTCCAACCTGCTTTTATTTCAGCTTGTTCTTCAGGGGTTTTTCCTTCGAGTGCTTTTGCTCTTTTTTCTTTTTGAGCTTTGACTTTTGCCATTCTTTCTTCCATCGCTTTTTTACGCTCTGGCGTCATGTTCTTTTCTCTCTCTGCTTTGGCAGCTTCTCTTTTTGCTTTTGCTTCAGCTTTCCACTGCTCTTTAATTGCTTTCTTTTCTTCAGGAGTTTTTCCTTCGAGTTGGCTTGCACGTTCAGCTCTTTGCGCCTTCATTTTAGCGACTCTATCATTTCGATCTTGTTGTATTCTTTCTTCTTCAGTCAATTCAGGTTCTTCAATTGGGGCTTGATTTTCTATTTGCCCTATTGCCATCTGTCCAATCAACAGAAAAGCCATCATAAATAAAATTGAAATCTTTTTCATTAGAATTATATTTTTTTAATTTGAAAGTATTTGAAATTCCATCTTTTAGACGGATAATTTTAGAACGATATTGCTATGAGAAAGTTAATTTTTTACTCGTGTTCTCAAACGCTCAAACGCTCAAACGCTCAAACTCTCAAACTCTCGTGCTCTCAAACGCTCTCCTATTCTCTCTCCAATATCAGACCAAACGATTTAACATGCGATTGGTAATCAAGTAAGTAGGTTTTACCCCATCAAGTCCTAAACTACCAGAAGCCAAGGTACTACCTGTTTCCAACGGATTATCAGAAGCGTAATAGGCGTATCGCAGTTTTACATTTTTACCAATACTATGTCTGATTTTAGAAGCAGATTGTATGGCTTTTTGATAATGTCCGCCTTCCATTTCCAAACCAACTCCTTTCCACGAGGAGCGAAGGAAATAGCGCAAAATATCTTTGTTTTGTAAAGAAGTTCCCAGAACGGTAATCATTGAACCCGCATAAACACCCAGACCATGACCTTCAAATTCTTTTGCCGTAAGGTCATTTTCAAAAGGATAATTGTCGCCACTGCCCTCGAAGACATGCGAATCAGGAATCATGATATCACCTTTTGTACCCGTCAAAATACCTGCTTTACCCATGATGTTAATCGATTTCAGATCAAGCGGAATTCTTTTCTCTCCTTTCTCAAAAGGTTTGAGCAATTCATCCATTGACTCATAGGCCTGCTCACCAAACGCATAGTCCATCACGATGATGACGAAAGGTTTTTTATTACTCCATTTTATTTCTTTAGGAAGATGTTTTGCTACTTTAGAAGAGTCAAAAATTTGGACTGAGATATTCATCCCACTCTCATCATTCAGTTCATACATCCCATTTTTCAAGGCAAATTTTCGAACCTTTTCTCGCAGCTTTTTATTGGAAGGAATACTCAAGTTGGTTGCCACTTCTTCGATGCTTACGAGATCAGATTTTATGGCCGCTTTCGCGAAAATGGAATTCATCACACTATGCATGTTGGCACTGATGATATGAATCGGTCTGTTGAGTAAATCCTTTTCGTCTAAAAAAATCTTAATCTTTTGTGCCCACTGTTCTCCGTAAACATGGTTACCTAATCGCTCTCTCAACGCAGAAGAAAAACTAATATGTCGGTCATTTTTATCAACATGCTCCTCTACACTTCTTTTGCCCAACCAATATGCAATTTGGAATAAACTATTGACCCCTTTCGCATTCGAAAAATTCTTATCTGCTTCCGCTGTTTCTTCATAAGTTCTACCTAAAACAGTGCTCAAATATGAGTAACCAATTTTTTTATCAACCTCTTCACCTGCACTCATTTTAGTGACCATTTCTTCGAGCATAACCCATTCTCTGGAAGGACGATTTTTGATGTCAAAACTGTTTTGTCTGATTTTTTCGGCTTCAATATACATGAAAGTCAAGTGCGTCAAGATATCATAAATATCACTCTGTCCACGGGTCATTTCGATATACATCTGCTCATCGTCAAGGCGGTAACAATTGCGTCGTCGCTTGGAAGGAACAATGGTTGGGAAGTCAGAATTTTCATATCCCTCGCGTCCTATCAATTTTAGATATCGACACTCTTCAATTCCTTCCGGTAATCGTTCAAAAATGTATAACAAGCCTTTCAACTCAATTCGCTCTGGATCAACGATAGAACCATAGATTTCGGGTTTCAAACTCATCATTGCTTCAATCATTGCCTCACCTGATACGCCCAATGGCTTATAATGACCTCTTATGAAAAGGTGTCGCATCGCAATGTGCAATCGCTGTATCGCCGCTCTTGAAATCTGTGCTCTCGTTTGCATTGAAATGATTAAATTTGGAAATGAGAAAATGAATAAATGAACTCACGAATTTTAATAAGTGCAGATTAATTGCCTACTGCCGATTGTCTCCACTAATAAATTCGTGGGCTGCTATCGTTTTGCTGCTCGAAACCAACTGACCATGGCTGCACGGTCATTATCAGAAAGCTGACCTTTCTCGTGCATCCAACCGTAACTTTTTAGAGGCATTCTTTTATTGCCCGTTACTTCGGCCATTTCTTCCAAAGTAAGCCTTTGTTTGTCCGCATTGTAAGAACCCCATTCAGAGAGGTTGAAATTCATGCGACCACCTCTCACGTGACTGCGCACCCACCAACCCAACGGTTGGAAACTGGTGTATGCAGGAAAGGTCGTTTGATTGGAGTGACAATCGTAACATGCACCTTTAATTAGGTTTGCAACTTCGGCAGGCGGATTTTCTAATTTAAAAAAATCTAAATTCGCATCTGAAGGAAGAGGTGTCTTATCAATTTGGAAAAATTGAATGATTACCAAAAATGCAATAAGGAGATAGGGCCAGTATTTTTTTATCATTGTCATAAATTTCAACTTAACAGGTGGTCTTTTGTTTCAGTTTTTTAGAAAACTAAAATTTAGTGCAAATATCTAAAATATAAGTCAATATCATTTGAGTACGAACAAAACATACGATTATATCCTTGCCGGTGGCGGTCTTTCTGGTCAAATGATGGCTTTGGAGTTGCAAAAGGTGATTCGCGAAGATGAACGGGTCTTGATGATTGATAAAAGCGATAAAACCGAAAATGACCGTACTTGGAGTTATTGGTCAACCGATCGGAATTTGACCGATGTTTTGGCCAGAAAAGTTTGGAATCAAATAAAGGTGAGTGGAAAGGATTTTAGTAAAGAAATGTCTATCGATCCCTATCATTATGCAACCATTCGAGGGATTGATTTTTATAACTTTACTAAAAAAGAACTCGAAAACGATAAACGATTTGATTGTATCACCGCCGTTGTTGAAGAAATAGATGAAACCAATGGAGTCGTAAAAACAACGGATGGCAAATCTTACCAAGGCAATCTTATTTTCAAAAGCTATTTTGAATCAGATAAATTAGAAATTCCAAAAGAAGACTATTCAGTTTTGTATCAACAGTTCAAAGGATGGTTTGTCAAAACGGAAGAACCTGTTTTTGACCCTGATACGGTTACGTTCATGGATTTTTCAACTTTAGAAGATACGCATGAAACGCGTTTTTTTTACATCCTACCTTTTTCTGAAACAGAAGCGTTGGTCGAGTACACCGCCTTCACGGCAAATAGAATGGAAGAACAAGTTTATGATGATCATTTGAATTGGTACTTTAAAGAAAAGCTCAAAGTTTCCAATTTTGAAATAGAGGAGAAGGAGTTTGATTTTATTCCAATGACCGATTATCCTTTTCCACAAAAAATCAATGGAAGGGTCATCACTATCGGAACCACTGCGGCCTTTATTAAAGGATCGACTGGTTATTGCTTTTCGCGAACGCAAGAAAAAATAAAAGGAATGGTTCGAGCATTGAGTACCAAAGGCAAAATCGAAGAATCAGATATTGTTTCCCCGTTTCATTTTCGATTGTTTGATAGTGCGATGTTGGAGGTAACTGGTAAAGGAATCGTTCCCGGCGAGCGATTTTTTATTTCTCTTTTTAAAAAAATGGCTCCTGAATTTCTTTTTCGATTTTTGGACGAAAAGGCTTCTATGAGAGAAATAATTAGGACAATGTTCGCTGTTCCCGGAAAAGGAAAATTGGTCATCGCGACGATTCAGAAGTTGATGATTGGGAATAAAATTTAGGAATAAAAAAGTTACATTCGTTGAAACAACTTCAAAACAGATGGGATAAAAATTGCCAACAGAAACAAAGACAAAAATCAAAAAATGGCTAAAATATCTCGAATCCAGATAATGATTGGTTTAAAGAGAAGATTTTATTCCTTTTTGGTTTGCGCCTTAAATTGATTTCATGCTGATTCCTGCAAAAATATTGCTTTTCGGAGAGTTCACGACAATCAACGGTGGTGATGCTTTGGCGATGCCATTGGCGTTATTTCAAGGACAATGGAAGCGAGGTAATGATCCAAAACTTCAACGTGACCTTGCTCAATTTTCTGCTTATTTAGAAAAGCTGAACTATGACTTTTTTGAAGCCGATCTATTTCAATCTGATTTGGAAAAGGGATGGTATTTTGATTCTAATATTCCAGAAGGATATGGCGTGGGGAGTTCAGGCGCATTAATAGCTGCGACTTTAAAAAAATATGGAGACAATGATTTTTTGAAAAGTCTTCCCTTGACTGAATTAAAAAAAATAATGGCCGAAATTGAAGGCTACTTTCATGGCGCATCAAGTGGTACTGATCCATTGGTTTGTTATATTGGAAAAACCATTTTAATAAAAGGAAATGGAGAAATCATCACTTTAGAAAACTGGAAAAAACCGCAGACGGATTATCAATTATTTCTACTCGACACCAATCATCCGCGAAAAGCAGAACCACTCATCAAATGGTTTTTGGAACAAAATGAAAAGACTGCTTTTCAATCAAATATTCGTCCGCAGTTATTGACCATCAACAAACAAGCGATCGATGCTTTTTTGTTGAATGATTATGAAAACCTTTGGTCGGTTATGTCAAAAATGAGCCAATTACAATTTGAATATTTACCCGGTTTGATTCCTGATTTTTTGAAAGCCGCTTGGCAAATGGGTTTAGACTCGGATCTTTATAAAATGAAGATTTGTGGCGCTGGTGGCGGTGGATTTATGATTGGGATGACGAGGGATTTGGAACGGGTGAGAAGTGAGGTTGGTTTTGAGATTTATGAACTTTAAAAATAGTATATTTGGATTATGAAAACAAATCTTTCCATTGCGATAATTTTTCTTTTTGCCCTTCAGTTGAGTGCTGAAAAGAAACCCAAGTTGTCTATTTCTTTCGAAAAAAGAGTGGCTGTGTTTGAGGCAGGTGAACCTATTAGCATCAATTGTAAATTT
>CALHBQ010000159.1 GCA_937930815.1 uncultured Saprospiraceae bacterium
CACGGCCCACACCAATCTGCATAAAAATCTAATAATACTGGTTTGTCTTGATTTTTGATTGCTTCGAATTCTTCGAAATTTTTTATGTTACTCATGATATAAAAATTTAAATGTTTGAAAATTTGTTTTAAAATGTTGTTCAAAGTTTATTTGTTAATAATCTTTGAGGCTGTTGAAAGTTATATGTTAAAAGTTGAACGAGTCGCTCTTTGAACTTGCAATTTTCCACCTTCAACTTTCCACTAATTCAACTCACTTGAGTCATTGATTACCCAATCGCCTTTTACCAATCGAGTGACGTAACAATTGTCCGCTTCTTTTATCAACATTTTTCTTTGCTCATCGGTAATGTCACCTTCGATTTTGATAGCAGAGTTTACTTCGGTTGTGAAAGTTCCATCTGCATTTCTTTTTGCGACTTGCGTCAATTCCGCATCGACTTCTCCGATTTCAATTTTTTTACGTCTCGCGACATTTCGGATGGTAGCCACTTTGCACATCGAGATTCCAGCCAATACCAATTGAGTTGGCGTCATACCCAAGTCAGTACCTTTTGAAGCGATAGGTTCGTCACCAACAATCGTGTGTGTGCCATTACTGATAATTGATTGATAACCTGTTGGGATGTTTTTGATTTTAATTTCGGTTGCCATGATCTTTATATTTTTTTGATTAAAAACTTAATGATTAATTGATGACACAAAGATGGGGGCAACCGTGGCTGTCTAAAATGGACAAAGGTTCGTGGGAGTTGGACAAAGGTTCCTTTATGTTTTTTTTGAAGAAATACCGATGTTTTTCTAAACCACAAAAGGCACAAAAAAAACACAAAAGAGCATTTAACTATTCTTTTGTGATCCTTTTGTGGTTAAAACTAAACCTGCGCCAAAAACTTCCCACGAATAACCTGCTCAATCGTCCGATTCTCAATCTTAGCCTCCAACCAAGAAATAAAATCCAAATACAAAAATGCCCGTTTTTCATAAGGCGTTTTGCGAATACGAACTAATCGATCGCGCAAAGCAGTAAACTCCGATTTGTAATTGTTTTCATTCATTAGAGGAACGCGACGCAAGAATTTCAGAATCTCCGCTTGCACGGCATCCAAATTTTTAATTTTCAAAAGAAAGCGATAAAGTGATTTCAGACGATAAGAAACGAGGGTTGTGTTTCCTAATTCAAAATGCGCAATCAAATCCAAAAACCGAGAAAAGGCTTCCACGTCTGGCCGAACTTGTTTTTGAGAATTGATAACCATGTTCAGATAATCAATTGCCGTTTCATTGTCCCCTGCACCAAAATAAAGGGTTCCTATTTTATAATAAAAACGAGTTACTCGATAATCATCCCAAGTGTATTCGTCCGATTTGAGGGCGGCTAAAAACTCAGGAACTAAGCTCAAAGACTTCGTAAACTCGCCAGACATGAAATGTGCATTGATGACATGCGTGTAATAAAAAAGCGCTGTCAACGAACGCTCATTTCGAGTCAATTTGAATGAGGGATTCCTAAAAAAAGTCTCCAACTCTGCAAGTGCGGTTTGTTGCATTTCATACTTGCCCATAAAAAGTAGTGCATTCAAACGATTGTGCAATCCTTTTATATAGATAGGAATTTCACGTTCTTTAAATTCTGGATTATCATCAAATAATTTAACCCAACGAGTCGCGTATCGATAGTAGTTGAGGAAGTCCTGCGTCATATTTGAATACCAAACATAGGACTGACATAAAAACACTTTACCATGAAAGTCCAGTTCTTCATATTTATGAACAGGCAAATTCGATTCAAAGAAATTTTTAAAAAAAGCATATTCTTCCTCATTTCTTACATAGCCGTTTTTCAAAAACAAACCATACATCTTCAGCGAAAGACTCGACAGCTTTTGATTCATGCTGATGTCTCCAATCAATTGTTCGGAAGCAGCGGCCAATTCAATTGCTTTTGGTGTCATACTTCCCGTTACATGTTGTAACTCAATGTGCTTTTCCAAATCAATTGCCTCTAATGCAAAGTTGAGGCGACCTGAATCTATCGCAATTTTTTTTGCCTTGTTTAGAATTTCGAGACTCGCGAGGTACATTCCTTTTCTGTACAAAAGGCGTGCATAATCCACCAATTCGCTGAGGCGAATTTCCATATCATTGTTGCGATGATATAATCGCAGTGAAGAAAGAATTTGATTATAAAGGTTGGATTTGATATTTGAAATCTGCTGTCGTTTGATTTCAGGTATCTTTTTTAGAATAGCTTTCGTTTCCTGGTTTTTGGTTTTATCTAAATGATCGAACAACTTTAGAAAAAGAGATTCCTTTTCACCGCCATTACGACGAGCAAACAATCGAAAATGACGCTTCTCCGCCTTTTCTAAACTATTAATCAATTGAATGAGGAAGTCCTTTTTCTCTTTAGCCATTGTAGCGTAAAATTACATAAATAACTGATAATCATTATTTTAAATATAATAATTACACTTTAGAAAACGTAATAATACAGAATTTTTGCTTTGTGTAAAAGGGACACCTTACTTATCTTTGCCATATAGAAAAGAATTTAATGCTCAATCCTTTTCTAAGCCAAAAAAAATTTCATACAAAGCATTTAATGTGGCGCGGGTTAGTTTTCATAATTGACCCGCGCTATATTTTCACAACAACAAATCAGTATTATTTTAATACTATAAAAATATTATGAGTACAATTTACATCATCGTTGTCATTATTATAAACGTAGTCATTATTACCTGACAGCGGCTGAGATTGTATTTTTTATAAAAAATAAAAGCCTTTCTCAATTGATTTTGAGAAAGGCTTTTTATGTAATGCGGAGCGGTGCTCCGCAATTTCGCGAAAGCGAAAAATTCGCTCAAAAAATTTAATAACAAAGCTCTCTAAGCCAAATCCCTTTCGGGAAATTTGAGAGTACAAAAATCAGAACCTCCCGAACACAAAGCTGTTCGGTGCCTTCGCCGCTGCGAGGGTCAAGGGGCGAGTGTGTATGGAACTCAATAAATACAGCAAGCGTGTTACGCAAGACCCAACCCAACCCGCCGCTCAAGCCATGCT
>CALHBQ010000160.1 GCA_937930815.1 uncultured Saprospiraceae bacterium
AGATCTTCAAAAGCGCTCCATTGGTATGGAGGTGATACGCAAAGAAAGTTTGCCGAATTTGATAAAGAAAAAATTTACGATGTAATCGTTTTAGGTTCATCAAGAGCGTACAGAGGATATGATCCGAGAGCCTTTAAGGCGCAAGGATTGGAGATGTATAATTTGGGAACACATGCTCAAGGCATTTCAAATACTTATGCGATTGCAAAAGAATATCTGAATCCAGAAAAGCATAAAATGGTGCTTTTGGATGTTCATGTTGGAAGTTTTATGGCAGATGGTTTGGAATCAACTTCTGATCTCATTGCTAATATAGAATCAACAAAAGTCGCACTTAATGTTGCCTGGAACCAGGCAGACATTAGATGTATAAATATGTTGGGTATTCGCTTTTTTAATAAATGGGCAGAGCCGCTCTATGAAGAAAAAAATTATGTTGACGGTGGCTATGTTTTTCATAATGGTCGAAAAAAAGGAGATTTTCAATTTGAAAAATACTACGAAAATATTGACCTTTTTGAATCTCATTTAAATGATTTTCGTGGAATATTAGGCCTTTGTAAAGAAAGGAATATTAAGATTGGATTGGTTTTACATCCACTTCCAAAAGAAATAAACGAGGAACGATTTCTTCCTTTTGTAAATGAAATGGAGGCCTTCGGTAAAGAATATGGGATTCCAGTTTACAACTATTATTTCGATCACAACTTAGACTTCGATAAGCACTTTTACGATTTAAGTCATCTCAACAACGATGGCGCACAAATATTTTGCAATAAACTAATTCAGGATTTTACTCGTAATAAAACTGGATTAAATTAAATTTTTTAAAAATGGACGATAAATTATTAGAAATTTTAAACTCCGTCTTAGCCGATATCGGCGTTGATGAATTAACATCATTAGATCCAAATTTGACCTTACGCGAAGATTTGGAATTGGACTCAATCAGTTTAGTTGAGTTAACGGTCAAATTAGACAATACCTTCAATGCGAATGTAAATGAGGCTGGAATGATTGCGACAATTGGAGACATTCAGAATAGAATTAAAGAAGCTTCAAAAAGTTAATCATGATAGAAACTAAAAAAGAGTTCGATTTAAAAAGGTCGTTTGTTGTCAATATGCCACAGATGGCTATTGAGGCACTTTCTGAAAATTGGCTTTTCAAAGAGATAGGGAATTTGCACTGGGATATGATTTGTGATGGTCTGCACACTTCTTCTTTCAATTTGAAAAACGATACGGGCAGTAGACTTTATGCGACTTTTGTTAGAATTAGAATCTGTGCTGACAACTCCATCAAATCATTTACTGAAAATGAGAATGTGGTGATGGGAGGTAACATGCAACGATTTGGAAATAGCATGTACCTAAGTAATATTTCTTTCAGCTCAGAAAACGAAACAGTAAAAGCTGAATTGATGACAACTTTTTCCATCAGAGATAAAGTTGATAACACCAAGTTGGCAAAGAGCGAACCAAATGTGGAGAAAAATAGTATTCCTACCGCGGATAAACTTCCTCCGTTCGGAAACGAATATCGTCTTGTAAAAAAGACCGTTCTTAAAACGTTGAAGTACGGAAACTTTGAGTTTAAAGTTGGGGACGAGAATATTTATACCACTGACTATACGCTCAATCCATTCTACGATTTGAATGGAGTTAACTTGTTGTATTTCGCAGCATACCCAATCATCAACGATGTTTGTGAGGCGCGTTTTTTCAACGAAAGAAATCCTGATGTACGTTGGGAACAAAATTGGTACACGAAATATAAAGATGTTTTGTATTACGCAAACTGTAATATTTTCGATATCATTACTTACGAGTTAGTTGATTTTGAAGAAGTAGAAGATGGATTGATGAAAGTATCTTCTATTCTTCGCCGCAAAAGCGATCAAGTCATTATTGCAAGAATATTTACTTTGAAGAAACGTAATGGATAGATTCCCTTTAGATTTTCTAATTGTTGGAACAATGAAATCTGGGACTTCTTCTTTGGGTTATTACGCGAGCCAAAACCCAGAGGTTAATATTCCTGAAATGGAAGGCCATTTTTTTGATAGACATTACGAAAAAGGATTGGACTGGTACAAACAATACTTGTTGACCGAATCAACGGATCAAACAAAAGTCTTTGGAGAAAAAACGCCTGCTTATGCTTGGAGTGAAACCTACGCCAAGCAAATCAAAGCAATCAATCCAGCTGTAAAATTAGTTTGGATTTTTAGAAATCCAGTGAATAGAGCTTTCTCTCATTATTTGCATAATTACAAAAGTGGTGCTGAATATTTAGGTTTTGATAAAGCATTATCAAAAGAGAAAAGCCGAATCAAAAAGGATATTAATTTGGGGTATCACTGGGCCAGTATTTATATCGATCAGGTCAATGTTTTTTTGAAACACTTTTCCAAAGAGCAGATGCACTTTATCCTTTTTGAGGATTTGAAAAAGGATTCTTTAAAAGTCGTAAATAATTTATTTGATTTTTTGGAGGTTTCAAAAGTTGATAAAATTGATAGCAAGGTGGTCAACAAAACCTTGATGCCTAAGCATCCCGTTTTAAGATATTTTGTTCGACAAACGCTAGGCCGCGAAAATAGAGTTTGGAACAAAGTGTATGGCTTTACAACACCAGACCCTAATAATCCAGAAAAAATTCCTACCATAAATCCGGAAACAGCAGAAAGGCTGAAGAAAGATTTTGAACCATTCAATCGACAACTTGAAGCATTGATTGGAAGGGAAATAGGATATTGGTAAAAGCGTAAAATTAGATTTACAAAGATGAAAAATTTCGTTTTAATTGGTTCTGCAGGGTATATCGCTCCTCGTCATATGAAAGCGATAAAGGAAACTGGCAATGATTTAATTGCTGCACTGGATCCTTTCGATTCAGTCGGAATTATAGATAGCTATTTCCCAAATGCTGATTTTTTTGTTGAATTTGAAAGATTCGACAGACACATCGACAAATTGAAAAGACAAGGAACGCCGGTTGATTATACATCGATTTGTTCTCCAAATTATTTGCATGACTCACATATCAGATTTGGTTTGAGAAATGGGTCAGATGTAATTTGCGAAAAACCAATCGTGCTAAATCCTTGGAACATCGATGGTTTACAAGAAATTGAAAAAGAAACTGGTAAGAACATTTACAATATTCTTCAGTTGCGATTGCACCCAAGTGTGATTGCGCTGAAAAAGAAAGTAGATGCCAATCCTGATAAAGTATATGATATTGATTTGACCTACTTGACTTCAAGAGGTAATTGGTATTTCACAAGTTGGAAAGGAGATATGGATAAGTCAGGAGGTATCGCTACCAATATTGGCGTCCATTTCTATGATATGCTCATGTGGATTTTTGGTGATGTAAAAGACAGCAAAGTACACTTGCATGCACATGATCGAGCATCTGGCTATTTGGAATTAGAACGCGCAAGAGTTCGATGGTTTTTGAGTATTAATTATGATGTGATTCCAAAGCATATCAAAGAAACTGGTGCGAGAACTTACCGCTCCTTGATGATTGAAGATCAGGAGTTTGAATTTAGCGGTGGTTTTACGGAGCTTCATACCAGAAGTTATGATGAGGTCATCAAAGGAAATGGTTTTAGAATTGAAGACTCAAGAAAAGCCATTGAAATTGTTCACCGTATTCGAAATACAACGCCAATTGGATTGAAAGGAGATTATCACCCATTGGCAAATACAAAACTAAATCCTCATCCATTCAAAGCGCATGAGGAACAATACCTTGATTTCGATTAGATGATTAGTGAACATATAAATAAAGTACTCGTTTTAGCTCCTCACACTGATGATGGAGAATTTGGCTGCGGCGCAACAATTGCAAAATTAATCGAAGCAGGTAAAGAAGTTCATTTAGCAGCTTTTTCACCTTGCAAGAAATCTGTGCCCAAAGAGTTCCCAGAAGATATTTTGGAACATGAACTGAAAGCTGCCACAGCAGTACTCGGTATCAAACCAGCACATCTTTATTTGTATGATTATGAAGTGAGAATTTTTCCAAGTAAGCGACAAGAAATTTTGGAAGACATGATTCGTCTTCGAAAAAAAGTGGCGCCTGATTTAGTTTTCATTCCTTCATTAAACGATGTTCATCAAGATCATTTCACGATTGCGGAAGAGGGGAGAAGGGCTTTTAAGTTTACAAATATTTTGTCTTACGAAATGCCTTGGAACAATTTCAATTTCAATACAGCTTGTTTTATAAAAGTTTCTGAAAAAGATTTGGAACAAAAGATTGCTGCTCTAAAAGAGTACAAATCGCAATATTTTCGAACCTACGCAGACGAACATTTTATCAAATCTTTGGCTTCAGTGAGAGGTACTCAAAGTGGCGGCGGATATGCCGAGACTTTCGAAATCGTGCGGTGGATTATTAAGTAATGAGTAACTCCAAAACATTGCTTTTCGTTTGTTATGATTTTCCACCCAATCGAGATATTGGTGGACGTCGAACGGCAAAATTCGCAAAAGCACTTGCAAAAAAAGGGCATCAAATCCATGTAATAAAAGCGGATCCAATCGAAGGTCAAACATTGGATTCTTTGTGGAGTAAAGATGTAGAAGATCCAAAGATAAAGATCTACTCATTGCCAAGGCATTATCCGCAAATAGTTTCGCATCCAAAAAGTGGACTTTTAAACTCGCTGCTTTATAGATTTCATTATAAAAATCTATTGAGAAAACACAATGGTTCTGTCTACGATCATTCGCTTAATTGGGAGAATGAATTAAAGAAAAAATCGACTGAACTCATTCAGCAATTCAATATCAAAAACGTTTTTATTTCTGGTCCACCGTTCAACCTATTTTATTATGGTGCAAAAATGAAAGAAAGAAACCCTGATTTGAACGTAATGGTTGATTACCGAGATCCCTGGGTTACGGGTGTCATTTTTGGGTTCACCTCCCTTTCTCCCGAAAGGATGAAATTTGAAAAAGAGAAGCAGCAATTTGTTTTTGAAAAAGTAGATCACGTCGTTACCACAGAGATTTCTTTAGTAAATGAAATTAGAGATTCGAGTTTGAACAAGGAATTGATTACAGCAAATTTTACAAACGTCACGCATTTTTTTGATGAGGATGAGCAGATTTCACGTGACGAAAATTCGATAAATAAAGATAAAGTAAGTTTGGTTTACGGTGGTAATCTGTATCCAAAGCTTAGACCCAATCTGGAAAAATTCAGAGATTATTTGACTGAATTAAAAAAGACAGATTCAGAAACTTATCATTCTTTTAATTTAGAAATTCATACTCAAGAAAGGCAATACGATTCCTTTTTTGATGACCACAAAGAGGTGGTTCAACTCAAAGGACTTATTCCAAATCACGAGATGAAAAAGAAGCTGGCAAATTCTTCTGGAACATTAATATTGTTGGCGCAAGACAATCGTCATTTCCGAACCACTAAATTTTTTGAAGCATTACCTTTTGAGATTCCGATTATTTTTATGGGAGTTCATGGAGAGGTTTCGAAGTTTATTAGTGACAAGAAATTGGGATATGTGATCGATGATTTCAATGTCGATTTCACAAAAGCCATAAAAGAAATAAAAGCAGGAAAATTTGAAAGAGGAGATTTTGATTACAAAGATTTCTCTCTTAATAAAGTTGTAAATAAATTAGAAGCATTGTTTGTCTGACCTATGTGTGGAATAGCAGGAGTCATATCATTAGATAAATCACCAATTCAAAAGGACTTGATCGTCTCGATGTGCGATCAGATGCAACACCGTGGTCCAGACGGTGAAGGCTTTTTGTATGGCGGTATGAACCATAAAGAGTTATTGAATAATCGCCCAGATGCATTATTGAATAGCTATGACTCAGAAAGACCTTTTGCATTCGGCCATAGAAGGTTGTCGATTATTGATCTTTCGAATACAGCAGGTCAACCGATGGCTGATGCAACTGATAGATACCATATCGTTTTCAATGGAGAAATTTACAACCATGCCGAATTAAGAGCGGAGTTAGAAAAAGAAGGAAGAACATTCAAAACCAATCATTCTGATACAGAAGTGGTTTTGAATGCATACGCGGTTTGGGGCAAAGATTGCCTCGATCGTTTCAACGGAATGTTCGCGCTATGTATTTGGGATAGCGAAAAAGATAGTTTTTTCATCGCACGGGATCGTTTGGGAATTAAGCCATTTTATTATTGTTTGCACAATGGCACTTTTTATTTTGCAAGTGAGCTAAGAGCGATTTTGGTTGAAAAATCTATCCCTAAAGAATTGGATGAAAAAGCGGTTTATGATTATTTGACTTACGTCGCTTCGCCTCCACCCAATACATTGATCCAGTCAATTAAAAAACTGCCAGCAGGTTATTGTTTTGAAATCAATCAAGGTGTTGTGACGGAGCCAACCCAGTATTGGGACATTTTAGAAAGAACGAAAATTGTAAAGAGAGACGAGGAAACAATTCAAAAAGACCTATTAAGATTGTTTGATGCAGCGGCAAAACGAAGAATGGTCGCCGATGTAGAGGTTGGCGTTTTGTTGAGTGGGGGAGTGGATTCCAGTGCAAACCTGGCGATGCTTTCGAGACATACAGACAAAAAAATAAAAGCGTTTTCGATAGGTTTTGACAATTCGATTACTGGGTATAAAAATGAATTTGAATATTCCCGTTTGGTTGCTGAAAAATTCGACGCCGAGTATTTTGAAATAAAAATCGAGAAAGAACAATTTGGAGAATTGATTTTGGAAATGCTTTCCAATCAAGATGAACCGATTGCGGATACGGCCAATATTCCAATTTATTTAATTGCTAAAAAAGCAAAAGAGGAAGGCGTTACTGTACTCTTGGGAGGAGAAGGAAGTGATGAACTTTTGTTAGGATATAGCAATTGGCAGTTTGTGAAAAAGTATCACTCTGCTATCGAAAGCAAAATGGTCGGTGGTCTGCTTTCAAGTATTTTGCAATACATTCCATATAAAGATTGGTATAACAAATCCATCAAACGCTGGTATGAAAAAACGAGCGAAAACAAAACGGTCTTTTGGAGTGGAACAGAAATTAGAACTGAAAAACAGAAAAGAAATAAAATTTTAAATAAGCTAAAAAAGAGCCTTTTAAGCTATCATAGTTTTGATGGCCTTTCCAGTTTGTTTGATAAATTTAAAAAATCAAATCGTTCCAATTATTACGATTGGATGTCTTACTCTGATCTTAATTTTAGATTACCTGAATTGCTTTTAGCGAGATTGGATAGAATGTCGATGTTGGCTTCCATCGAAGGAAGAGTTCCATTTATGGATCATGAATTTGCAGAATATTGTATGTCGATAGATCCTGCCATGAAAGTGAAAGATGGAGAAACCAAATACCTTTTGAAAAAAGCATTTGAAGGAATCCTACCTGATAATATTTTGTACAGACCAAAAGAAGGATTTGTGGTGCCGATGGAGAGTTTACTTTTTGATTCGGAGCATAGTGATTTGTTTAGAACTGAGATTGAAAAATTCAACGAGCGTACTCAGTTTTTTCAAAAAGAATATCTAACTCAATTGGTTACAGATAAAAATGGAGGAGAGTATTGGAACATTCTCAACCTTTGTATGTGGTATAATAATGTGAATCCAGCGTGAGTAAAAAATTGAAAATTTTATACTACTCGCCACATCCTCATTTGAATTATGCAAGTTCGTCTGGGTATGGTACGCACATGAGAGAAATGGTAAAGGCTTTTAGAAAGTTGGGTCATGAAGTTTCTTTGCTAATCATGGGTGGAACGGAATGGATAGAAGGAAAAACAAACCCAGGTCAATCTTCGATAAAGACGACGATTAGAAATGTCATGCCCTCCAAAATCTGGGAAACTTTAAAAGACTATGATCTTTTGAGATTTGATAAAAAAGCTCAAATCATGGTGGAGGATCGAATCAAAGAATTTGAACCTGACTTCATTTTTGAAAGAGCAAATTATATCCAATTGTCTGGTTTGAATGCAGCCAAAAAATATGGGATTCCTCATTTCTACGAATTCAATTCCCCATTTATAGATCAGCGAAAAGATTTGCAGGGAGACGCTTTCACAATTGGGAAAGCAGAAAAAATAGAAAAGCAACAATTGGCTGAAACGGACTGTTCGTTCGTTGTTTCTTCAACCTTGAAAAATTTCTTTGTTAAAGAATATGGAATTGCGGAAGGGAAAATGAAGGTGCTGCCAAACGCAATTGATCCTGATAAAATTAAAAGAACCGATGCTTTGGCACAACGCAATTTAAGAGAAAAATTAAACCTTTCTGAAAAAGATACAGTCGTTGGTTTTGTCGGTTCTATCTTTCCTTGGCATGGAGTGGATATCTTAATTAATGCCTTCAAACGATTGGCAGGCGATAAAGAAAACTTGAAATTATTGGTTGTCGGAAGTGGTGATATTTTATCAAAGCTAAAAGAGCAAGCCAATCAAGACGGCTTTTCGGAGAAAATTATTTTTACTGGAAGAGTTCAACACGAGGAGGTTTTTCCATTGATTGAATTAATGGACATCACCGTACTTCCAAAATCACATTGGTATGGTTCTCCAGTAAAATTATTTGAATATGGTGCTTTAGAAAAACCAATCATTGCCACCAATAATGGACCGGTCAATGATATCATGGTTAATGGAAAAGATGGTTTGTTAATTGACGAAAATGCAGACGCATTGCAATCTGCCTTGAAGGAAATGATTGGAAATTTAGAACACGGAAAAGTAATGGCCAAAAGTTTCCATCAAAAAATATTGTCGAATCATACTTGGCAAAAGAACGCGGAGCGAGTAATTGAAATTTCAGAGAAATTAATTTTTCTTCAAAAGAATAGCAAAAATAAAATTTTGAATTAATGATGACCTTAAAGTCATTTCAAGAACTTAAGAAGAATTTAAAGTCAAAGGATCTTCCAAAAACAAAGATCAAGGTTGCGATATTGGGTGACAGTGCAACGCAGTTGTTAAATGTTGCTTTAAAAGGTTATGGCCGGGAGGAAGAGATTGACTTTCAACTTTATGAAGCGGATTATGACCAAGTTGATCAACAGGTCTTTAATCTTAATTCGGAATTGTACTCGTCTAATTCTGATTTTGTTATCATTTCACTTTCTTCAGAAAAATTACTTTACAAGTTCAACAAGAGTGAATCAGAATCAAGGTTTGGATTTGCTGAAAAGGAATTGAATAGGATTTCTGATATTTACAAAACCATCACAGAACAACTTAAAGCAAAGGTCATAATTTTTAATTTTCCTTTTATCAACAACGGAGTTTTCGGGAATTACTCAAATAAAGTTGAAAGTTCTTTTAGGTATCAATTGAGAAAGCTCAATTTCGAATTGATGAAGGCAGGTTCACAAATGGGGAATTTATTTATTTTGGATATTGATTCTATCCAAAGTGAAATTGGTCGTAATTCAAGAATTGATTCTAAGTTTTATTACCGTGCGCAGATGACGATGTCGCTGGAATCACTTCCAAGAATCGCCAAAGAGTTGACTGAAATTATTTTATCAATTAATGGTAAAAAACTTCAAAAATGCTTAATTCTTGATTTAGATAATACTACTTGGGGTGGCGTTATTGGTGATGATGGAATGGAGGGGATTGAAATTGGAAGTTTAGGAATGGGGAAGGCTTTTTCTGAATTGCAACTTTGGGCATTGGAGTTGAAAAAGAGAGGTATCATTTTGTGTATTTGTAGTAAAAACACAGAAAGTATCGCTAAAGAACCTTTCGAAAAACATCCTGACATGA
Organism: uncultured Saprospiraceae bacterium; assembly: GCA_937930815.1. Classification (GTDB taxonomy): domain Bacteria; phylum Bacteroidota; class Bacteroidia; order Chitinophagales; family Saprospiraceae; genus JAGQWW01. Next base: position 9,781 of record CALHBQ010000160.1, read on the forward strand.
AACTCAGGTTGAGTGATATTTCGGTATTTGTTGCGAATTGGGAAAATAAGGCAGATAATATTAGACACATCAAAAGTGTGCTAAATATTGGCTATGATTCTATGGTTTTTTTAGATGACAATCCGTTTGAAAGAAACTTAGTGAGGTCTGAGTTGCCTGAAATCACCGTGCCAGAATTGCCAGAAGATCCAGCTGACTATTTATCATACATCCACACATTAAATTTATTTGAAACAGCTTCTCATTCTAAAGAAGATAATTCAAGAACTCAAAAATATCAAGAGGAGGCAACGAGACTTTCCAATAAAAAATCGTTTAAATCTATAGAGGGATATTTGGAGAGTTTGGAAATGACCGCAATGATTAATGTTTTCGATGACTTTTCTATTCCGAGAATTGCTCAACTCACACAGCGTTCAAACCAGTTTAATTTAAGAACTATTCGTTATAGTGAGGAGGATATTAATAGAATTAGAACTAGTAAAGAATATGTCACTTTACAAGTTAAATTGAGTGATAAATATGGAGATTATGGTTTGATCAGTTTACTCATTGGAGAAATCAAAGATGAAAACTTATTTATTGATACTTGGATCATGAGTTGTAGGGTTTTAAAAAGAGATGTTGAAAAATTCGTGCTTAATGAATTGGTTGAGGAATGTCGAAAATTAGGTTTAAAAAATATAGTTGGGGAGTGGATAGAAACAAAGAAAAATATCATTGTAAAAGATCATTACAAGAATCTTGGATTTGAGGAAAAAGACGGTCTTTGGTATTTGTCGATTAAGTCTCATGAACCGCTAAAAAATTATATCCATAAATCTGATATAAAAGCTGTTTGATTTGAAGAATAAGCTCGAAGAATTAATAAAAGGAAATAGATTATTACAAGTGCTTCATGATAAGGTACTTGATAGTAAGTTTTACGATGAAGGATTAAATCTTAAAATTTTCAATTACATTTTATCATATCTGGAGTCGAGGCCTGAAAATGAAATAACACCTGAAAAGGCTTATTTCAAATTTATAAAGTCCTATAACAAGGACATGAAAAAATTTGCAGAAACTAAAAAATACCCTTTAGAAATTGACGAAAATCGAGCTACACCAAGCCGGTACGAATATGACATTATCTTATTATTCAGTTGTATTTTTGCAGCTCATCGCTTTAGAATAATGCAGTTAATTGATTCTAATTCTAATTCAATAGATAATGCCTTGTTTGTTGGTTGTGGTCCTGGTTTAGAAATTGAATTGATTAAATCCAAGATTAAGTCTATCGTAGCTTATGATTTTTCGTTAGATGCTTTTCCGCAAAAACAACATCCAAAAGTCAATTTTATTGAAGAGTATTTTGATGGATCAGATACTTCTCAAAAATACGATGCCATTTATCTAATTGAATTACTAGAGCATTTAGATAAACCCTACCAATTATTAGAAAATTGTAAAAATGTTTTAGATAATAATGGGAAGATTTTTTTAACAACGGCCACGAACATTCCTCAATTCGATCATCTTTATAATTTTGAAAGTTCGCACAAAGAATTTGATGAAAAAATAAAAGACTTGGGTTACAAAATAACATTTGTAGAGGATATTCCTCACCAATCTTTGACACTTGATATTAAAGCAAAAAATAGATTTTATGTCCTCGAGAGAAATAATTGATACGCAAGTAAAAACCTTCCATGATACTATCGAGATGCCTTGGAAGCGATCTTTTCTATCCTTGATGAGAAGTACTTATCTCGAAGATTTGATAGGAGAAACTGAAATTTCTTTTTCTGAAAAGAATAACATTTTCATAAGAGAAAACTGGGATAGCATTAAACATTTGACCTTAGTTGATCCATTTAGAATGGGAGTGCTGATTGATTTATTGGAGAAAGTGAAAGACGTTGAGGGAGACATTGTAGAATGTGGAAGCTACAAAGGAGGGAGTGGAATTTTAATGGGCTTGTGGCTCAAAGCAAATGGAATCAAGAAAACGATTCACATGATGGATAGCTTTGCGGGATTGCCTGATCCAGATGCAGTAAATGACAAAGGCTATAAAAAAGGTCAATTCATGTCAGATTTTGATTTGGTGAAAAGCGAAGTGGAAAAAAACGGATTGAGCGATATGGTGAAATTTCACAAAGGTTGGTTTAGTGACACTGTACCTCCAATGAAGAATGATGTGAAGATTGCTTTGTTTCATGTCGATTGTGATTTATACACAAGTACAAACGATTGTTTTCCTGATTTGTACCCTGCAGTTACACAAGGAGGGGCGATAGTGCTTGATGATTTCAATGACGGAGGAGGAGGGGAGAAAAAAGCAGTCCATGATTATTTAGAAAGAAATGAACTTTCTGAAGTAATTCATATCAGTCCTGCACCACAATCTTTTATCATAAAAGGAGAGGCTGCAAATGATATTATAAAAGTAGGAGGACAAAAATATTCAGATCAACATATTTCAAATAATCAACCATATTTAAACTGGTTAAAAGAGAATTATGACTTGAACCTTATGGAAAATATCCAAAAAGTAAATTCAAGTGCATAAAAAATTCTTTAATTGATTTTCAATAATTAAAATAATACTAATGAATAGAAATGATATTTTCTCAAAAGTAAAATCTGTTTTTGAAGATGTCTTAGACGAGATTGAAATCGAGTTGAAAGACGAAACAACTGCTGAAGATGTTGAAGAATGGGATTCTTTGACGCACATTCAAATCATTACTGAGATTGAAAAACAATTCGAAGTAAGATTTTCAACAAGAGATATTGAAGATTTAAAGAACATCGGAGATATGGTTTCTTTGATCGAATCAAAAAACTGATTTAGCCCGATTGCTTTTTAACTCTCTCGAATTTGCCATTTTTTTACCAGTAGTTTTTTTACTCTACTGGTTTGTTGTCAATAAGAATCTTCGATTTCAGAATCTGTTTTTGATGTTGGTCAGCTATGTTTTTTATGGCTGGTGGGATTGGCGGTTTCTTTCTTTAATTATATTTAGTTCCCTCGTTGATTTTCATTTAGCCAAAAGAATGGCAGATGAAGAGAAACCTTCGAACCGAAAAATCCTTTTAGGGATTAGCCTTTTTGTCAATTTAGGCTTACTCGGATTTTTCAAATACTATAATTTCTTTGTTGAGTCTTTTGTTGATGCCTTTAGTTTTTTTGGTTTACAAATGAATTACTCTTCACTCAGAATCATTTTGCCTGTTGGAATCAGTTTTTATACTTTTCAAACTTTGAGTTACACCATCGACGTTTACAGAAAGCAAATAGAACCATCGAGAGATTGGATTCCATTTTTTGCGTTTGTAAGCTTCTTCCCACAGTTAGTGGCTGGTCCGATTGAGCGGGCATCCAATCTTTTACCTCAATTCCTTAAGAATAGATCTTTCTCTTATGAGCAAGCGAAGGATGGTTCCAAACAGATTCTTTGGGGGCTTTTCAAAAAAATTGTGATTGCAGATACCTGTGCGGTTCATGCAAATTACATTTTCGAAAATTCGGCAACACTCGGAACAGGCGTTTTGATTTTAGGAGCAATTTATTTTTCGTTTCAAATTTATGGTGACTTTAGTGGATATTCAGATATTGCGCTTGGAATAGCAAAACTCTTTGGTTTCAATTTGATGATCAATTTCAAGTACCCTTATTTTTCTCGTGATATTGCGGAGTTTTGGAGAAGGTGGCACATCTCACTTTCGACTTGGTTTAGAGATTACCTCTATATTCCTCTGGGTGGAAGTCGGGTGGATAGCCTTTGGAAAAAAATCAGAAACGTCTTTATCATATTCTTAGTTAGTGGGTTTTGGCATGGAGCAAATTGGACTTTTATTTTTTGGGGCGGATTGAATGCATTGTTGATTGTTCCTTCTTTTTTGGCAGGTAGTAATAGAAAATATTTAGGTGCAGTTGCCGAGGGTAGTTGGATTCCTTCAATAAAAGAAGCCGCTCAAATACTATTTACTTTTTCGATGACGACCTTGGCTTGGATATTTTTTAGAGCCGAAAGTATAACACACGCCTTTGGTTACATAAAAGGAATTTTTTGGAATGATTCGTTCTGGAATGTTCAAAATTACTTCTTAGGATCTGTTCCATTGATTTTGATAATGCTTGCTATTGAGTGGGCCAAGCGAACGGAAGAACATCCTTTGAGATTTAATAAATGGGGGAGCGGAATGCGTTTTGGATCTTATTGTTTCTTGGGTTATATGATTTTATTATTTAAATCCAACGACGCCAATCAGTTCATTTATTTTCAGTTTTAAATGAGTCAATTCTTAAAAGAAATATCATTTTTTTTTATAAAGTTCTTTTGCTTGGCGATCGTTTTGAGTGTTGTGTTATATCACTTTTTAGGAGATGATTATTACAATGAATACGAAACGCCAATGTTGGCAGCCAAACTTGAGTATTTTCATAGAAAGGATTTTAATACCGCTTTTGTTGGAACAAGTAAAACATTGAGACAAGTCGATCCGAAGAAATTTTCTCAATTGGCAAATGAAAATATGAATGCCTTCAACATGGGCGTTGCAGGCCTTTTCCCTTTTCGAATGCTTGATTATGGAGAACGAGTTTCAGAAAAAGCAGGCATTAAAAACATGTTTGTAGAACTGGCACCTTTGGATATTATTGGAATCAACTACGATTCGAACCCGAATATCTTAGCGTTGAATTTTGGAAGGTTTTGGAAAGCTTTTGAACATATCAGTTATAGTCAAATTTCCAATCGAATCAAGCTTAGTTATTACGTGAATTATTGCAAAGCGCTGTCGTATAAATATTTAGGTATCGGAGCAGAAAAACAACTTGCGTTGATTTTAGAATCGACAGTTTACCCAAATGCAGAAAAGGAAAGTAAAATTGATCGGACTTTTGAGAATGATGGTTTCATAACTTACACTCAATTGGTTGAAATGGGGCAGATGCCAGCGTATCGGCTCAAAGATCATAATGCTTTGAAGGCCAATCCCAAGTTACTTGAAAGTACGATTAAAACGTATAAAAAAACTCAAGCATCTCTATCGGCAGTAGAGGATGGGTATATCAAAGAATATTTGGAGTTTGCCTCAAAAATTTCTGAGAAAGGAATTATTATTGTTTTCTATTTGCCACCACGGCAGTTAGATTATGGCTTGGCTCCTGTTTTGAATTTGAGAGATAGATTAAAAGAAAAAGGTTATGCTGTTTTGGATTGTTCTGATCCGACTGAATACCCAGAACTATATACTTTGGAGAACTCTTTCGATGTTTCTCATTTAAATAAAAACGGCGCTGCGCTATTTACTGAAGCGCTGGCAAAACAATACAATCAATTAAATCATTAATGAACGCTGAAGTAAAACCTTTGGACGAAAAAGTGATAATCACTCAATACCGATACGAACGAAAGTTCTTCATTACGGAGTTGAGTAGAGAGCAAGTGATTCAGATTGTAAAGAATCATCCTGCTTGTTTCAGAGAAGTTTTTCATGAGCGGTATATCAACAATATTTACTTTGATTCGCATGATCAAGTCAATTACATTGAAAATGTAGAAGGGAATGCTGACCGTACCAAATACCGTATCAGGTGGTATGGTGATTTGATGGGAGCGGTAAAAAAACCGGTTTTAGAATTAAAAATCAAAAAGAGTTTATTAGGTAAAAAACGGTCATTTAAACTTAGTCCTTTTACCTTTGACAAAACTTTAGATATTTATAAACTGAGGCAAGTTTTCAAAACTTCGGTTTTGGATGGTGATGTAGCAAGAGAAGTGATGCTTCAAGATCCATTGTTAGTAAATAGATATCGAAGAAGGTATTATTTATCAGCCGATAATGGATACCGAATTACGATAGATGATGATCAATCTTTTTATAAAATTAAAAGATTGAATAATACTTTTTTAAGAAAAGATACAGACAAGACATCTATCATTTTAGAATTAAAATATGATCAAAGTCTCTTCAATGAGGCACATAAAATTTCCAACCTTTTTCCTTTTAGAATGACTAAAAGTTCTAAATATGTGAGAGGGGTTGATTCAATCCATTTTTGAAAAAATTGAGTGAGGAATAATGAATAAAATTGAAACTTTTCAGCAGTTTTTATCAACCCAGTCTGGCCAAATATCATTCGTTGGCTTTATTATCAATCTTGTTTTAACGGCATTGTTGACCTATTGCTTGAGTGAGTTATACATTAGATATGGACGCTCTCTTTCCAATAGAAAGCTCTTTGCCCAAAACTTTATGGTACTTGCTTTGACGACCATGATCATCATTACGATTATCAAATCATCATTGGCACTTTCGTTAGGTTTGGTAGGAGCATTGTCAATCATTAGGTTCCGTTCTGCAATTAAAGAACCAGAAGAATTGACCTATGTATTTGTTTGTATTGCCATCGGTTTGGGGATGGGCGCAAGTCAAGGACTTATCACCATTGTTGGTTTTATGTTTGTCGCCGGAATTGTAATCTTAAGGAATAAAAACAAACAGGTAGATGGTAATCATAATTTGCATCTAACCGTCTCCGCGACCAATGACGAGAATGTCTCTTTAGACAAAATTGTAAAGACTGTCGAAAACAATAGTTTGGCACTTGACCTCAAGCGTTTTGATGAAAATAAAGAAATGCTTGAAGTTGCCTTTTTAGTAGAGTTTAGTGATTTTAATCAATTAGAAAAAGCCAAATCATCATTGAGAGCAATGAATGATTCAGTGACGGTTAGTTTCATGGACAATAAAGGAGTAATTTAATGCAAATCAAACAGGAAACACATCGCTCCGAGTCGTACGCTAAGCGGCGCTTTTCCTCCTTTTTTTCAAGGTTAGGACTAAAGTGGTTATTTTTCATTCCATTGATTTTTTTGCTTTTAGGAGGAATAAGTATTGCTTCAATTTACTATGGAGCGAACCTTCAAAAAGAAGGAAGAATCCATTACATAAAACGTTATGGAACGACGGCTGTAAAAAAACCGTTCAGTTTCATCTCGAATTATATCAATGGAATTGGCGCAAATCCAACGAGGCTTCAGATCGATATTAAGTTTGAAAATTATCAGAAAATTGCTTTCCAAAGAGAGTTGGCTTTGAAGTATGGCCCTTATTATCGAGTGCACCCTTCTAACCCAGGGTATGTTGGTGCAAAAATGAGTTTGGCGGATAAAACCATTCCAATCAAAATAAAATTGAAAGGTGGTCAGGTCGAACATTTTGGTCACGAGAACAAATGGTCTTTCAAAGTAAAAACCAAAGGAGGCCACTCTGTTGAGGGAATGAAATACTTCTCTTTGCAACAAGCGAAGAACAGGGGTTATATGAATGAGTGGATTTTACACAAATTTTTACGATACAATGGATTGATTGGAGTGAAATACGAATTTGTCGATTTGATTGTGAATGGGGTAAATCTTGGAATTTACTCTATGGAAGAAAACATGGCCAAACAACTCATTGAACGAAATGGTAGAAAAGAAGGGCCAATCATCAATTACAATTCAGACATTGGATGGGATGTAACGATAGGTCAAGCGGTTTCTTTTTATGGTGGAAATGTTCACGCCTATAACGAAAAAGATATTCTTGAAAATCCGACCTTACAAGCCAATTACGAAAGCGCAAGAAGTTTGTTAGAATTATTCCGTCAAGATAGCTTGATGGTTAAAGAGGTTTTTGATATTGAAAAATTGGCGACCTATTTTGCAATCATTGATTTGACTGGATTCAAACACGCGACGAGTTTGAACAACATGAAGTTTTACTATAATCCTATCACTTCTTTGATAGAACCAATTGGATATGACAATGGCTATTTAGTAAAAATAAGTCAACCGCTACAAGGTCAATTTAAACCGTTAAGAATCAGAGGCGACGAAAAATTTGATCGTTCACTTTTCTTTAAAGGAAATGAGTGGTACATCAAACTATTCACAGATGTAGATTTTTTCAGAGAATATATGAAAGCCCTCAAAAAGCTTTCTGAAAAAAGTCACTTAGATAAATTCTTTGAAGAAGTCGATGCAGAGATGCAGGAAAAATTGAAAATCCTTCATACTGAACATTACTGGTATAATATGGATGGCGAGTTTGAAAATCCTGACAACCTTTATTACAACCAAGAGTACATCAGCAAATTATTTACACCTCAAAAAGCAATACAAGCGCACTACAATGGATATGATTCAAATTCCAAAAATTTGAATCTTGAAATAGGAAACATTCTATCTTTCCCAATTGAAGTGGTGGGCGTTACCTTCAAAGATTCTCTAAATTTTTCTATCAGTCAGCCACCTGTTTTTCAATCCTATTTAGGAAAGATGACTTCTTACAATGAGGTGAGTATTCCTATGAATGGATTCCAATTTCATGATTCATTATTGGTTGATATGAAATTGCAATACCGACTGTTGGGAATTGATTCTATTTTGACAGAAGAGATATATCCTTGGTCTGTTATGCGAAAAGAATTTAAATCAAATGATTTGGTACGTCAATCGCCAAATTATAAATCGTTTCCTTTTTTAGTTGCTGATGAGACGAATAAAACCATCAGTTTCAAAGCAGGAAGATGGAAAATAACGGAAGATGTTATTATTCCAAAAGGGTATTCATTTATTGCCAATCAAGGGGTGGTTGTTGACTTGCAAGAAGGCGGTTCAATTTTTACTTATTCGCCTATTCAGTTTAATGGAACAGAAGACTCTCCCGTGGTCATAATGTCCACCGATTCAACAGGTCAAGGGCTTACTGTTATGACTGCAAGGGAAGAGTCTGTTTTGAAAAACGTAGTTTTCAAAAACCTATCTCGACCGTTAAAAAACACATGGTCACTTTCTGGGGCTGTCAATTTTTATGAGTCGCCTGTCAAATTTGACGGCGTTTTGTTTGATACTAACTTTCAAGGAGATGATTATCTGAATGTAATCAGAAGTGAATTCGATATGAAGAACACTACTTTTTATAATACTAATTCAGATGCGTTTGATGCAGATTTTTGTCGTGGAAATATTGCGGACAGCAAGTTTATAAAATCAGGCAATGATGCAATTGATGTATCTGGTTCTTATATTAATGTGGTGAATGTATTGATCGATACCGTTAGTGATAAGGCAATAAGTGGAGGGGAACAGTCTCACTTTCTTATTAGTGGTACTACCATAAAAAATGCCGAGTTGGGCGTGACGAGCAAGGATAAAACAATGGTTAAAATTGAAAATTCGTTTATAGAAAATACAAAGGTCGCTTACACCGCTTTCGTCAAAAAACCTGAATACGGACCGAGTGCAATTGAGGTAAAAAACACAACCTTATCCAATGTCGAAATTGAGCATTTAATTGAAAAAGAATGTTACATGTTGGTAGATGGAAAAGCTGCTACAACGATAGACGAGAAGGTGGAGGATTTTCTTTACGGTAACAAATTTGGTAAAAAAAGTATTAAGTAGAATGAATAAATTTGTTGTACTCACAACACAAAGAACTGGTTCGAACTTCCTCACTTCAAAAATAACAGGGCATCCTGATGTTCAATTTTTTGGGGAGGTATTTAGGGAAACCGGTAATATGTTAGAAAATCCATTTAGTTATTATTCTTTCAAAAGAAAGGATTTAAAATCTAAAGCAAGAAGTCTTTTTTCGAAAGAGGCGATGGCGGATGAATACTTGGATTTTGTTTACAAATACGG
>CALHBQ010000161.1 GCA_937930815.1 uncultured Saprospiraceae bacterium
CAATCCTAATTTGGATGGTTTTGAAGAAGTCTACTTCAGAAGTACCCCTTTCGCGAATGCAGGCACAAATTTCTTCCGTTTTTATAATAATTTTGAATGGGATGGAACGAGTAATCTGATTATGGAATTCAGTTATACCACGCCACCCGTTACAACTGCTCCTTCAATTTTTGGACATCAAACCGCCAACCAGTCAGGGTTAGTTTATTTGGGTGGAAATGACAATGCGCTCAACTTCGCAGGAGTTGGAAGTGTTCGAACGCCTGATTTTTCACTAAGTAAAGTTTCCGATGAAATAACTATCGCACTTTGGACAAAAGGAAATGAAGCGGTTTTGCCAGTCAATACTTATGCTTTTGAGGGAATCGATGGCAGTAATAATCGCCAAGCAAGTACCCACCTTCCATGGAGTAACGGCCAAATATATTGGGATTGTGGATACGATGGTGGCAGCTACGATCGCATCAACAAACAAGCGACTGAATCTGAATACGAAGGTGCATGGACACATTGGGCTTTTACTAAAAATACAACCAATGGTTCTATGAAAATTTTCAAAAACGGAACGCTCTGGCATCAAGGAACTGCTAAAAACAAACCGATGGATATTGAAAAATTCCTCATCGGCTCAAGCAGTAGAGGTATAACTAATTATCAAGGATTGATTGATGGTGTTCAAATTTTTAATAAAGAATTGGACGCAACAGCTATCAAAGCATGGATGTATCAACCGTATGATGCAAGCCTTCCTTTTGCTGCAAATTTGCAATCATACTATTCGTTTGACGAAGGAAGTGGTCGTACGACGACTGACATTTCACCAAATGCAAATGTTGCTAATATTGAAAGTACTCCGGTTTGGACAAAAGTGAGAGGACGTGATTTATTTAAATCCTTTGCCACCACCACAATACGACCGACTGCTACTTTTGTACAAGGAGAATATACCGTAAACGACCAAACAATTTTGGTTTTAGATTCAATTGAAAACGCGCCAAACATGGTTGTCTCTTACGGTTTGGATGGAACTGATTTGATGACCATCGACACACAATTCCTTTGGGATGCAGATGCTTCTTTGGTTTATGATGAAGATGGAAGTTTAGTCGATTTTAATGATTTGATGCCAACAGGCGATATCACTTTAGGTCAATTTGATTATTATCAAAAACGACCTGGAAAGTTTGAAATACTCTCTTTAGTCACACCTTACGGCAATGGTTTAAATCTTGGCCCTGAAGGAAAAACTTTCAAAATAGACGTCACTGATTATGGTCCAATTTTAAAAGGAAAGAAAAGAATGTCAATGGAAATGGGTGGCCAAAATCAAGAAGAAATGGACATCAAATTTCTTTTTATAAAAGGAACGCCAACTCGTGAAGTTAGAAATATTCAAAACGTTTGGCCTTTTAGAAGAGGAAACATCGGGCAAATATTAGATGATACTTATTTTGAACCAAGAATGGTTTCTACGCCAATTGATGCTTCAATTTATAAACTTAGAGTTGCGGTAACTGGCCATGGTCAAAACGGAGAATTTGAACCAAGAAATCATTTCATCAAAGCAAGAGATCAGCAATACAATTTTGATGTTTGGAAAGAATGTTCGGAACTGCCAATTTACCCACAAGGTGGAACTTGGTTATTTGACAGAGCAGGTTGGTGCCCGGGTCTTCCAACAGATGTTCATGAATTTGACATCACGCAACATATAGCACAAGGCAGTGGAGTTGAAATAGATTATGGTATCAATGGCGCGACCATGGATGCAGCAAACTACCTCGTTTCTGCTCAATTGGTTACGTACGGAGAACCAAATTTCATCGTAGATGCAGAGGTGGTCGAAGTCATAAGACCTACCACTCAATTGGAACATGCTCGTAAAAATCCAGCATGCAACGAACCAACTGTTCGCATCAAAAACAATGGAAACGATCCGCTAAAAAGCCTAACCATCGAGTATGGAGAAAAAGGTGGTCAAACAAAAACCTACAATTGGACAGGTAATTTAAATTTCCTCGAAACAGAAGATATTGCTTTACCAATTGATTTCATCGGTTTTTGGACTGCATTGGAAGGTTCAAGTATTTTTGAGGTTTCGATTAGCAACGTCAATGGAGGATTGGATGAATATCCGAATAATAATAAATTTTCAACTCCATTCGAAAGACCTAAGTTTTTTGAAAGACCGCTTCAAGTGCAAGTGCGCACCAACAATAATGGCGGAGAAACCTCTTATACCGTCAAAGACATCAACGGAAACGTAATTTTGACAAGAGATGGCTTAGCAGCCAATACGACCTACACCGATCAATTACAACTACCACGTGGTTGTTATACTTTTGAAATAATAGACAGTGAAGATGATGGCCTATACTATTGGTTTTGGGAACAAGTTGGACCTCCTCGTGGCCGTGGTTCTGCTCGATTGATGCAGATTTATCCAAATGGAATTGCACTTCCTGCCCATACCTTTGAAGCAGAATTTGGTCGTTCCGCGCAGATCGATTTCGCGATTCCTGCTTTTGTCAACACCTTAGAGCAAGGCGATTTAGAGTTCTTTAGCCTCTACCCTAACCCTGCTTCCGAAACCATCAATTTGGACTTGAAAGGATTTGAAGGAGACGAGTTTCAAATAGAAATCGTAGACGTCAACGGAAAAATCATCAAAACTCAAAAAGTAGAGATTTTCAGCAAAGACCACTTAGAATCCGTGGATATTTCTACCTTTCCGTCTGGAATGTATTTCGCGAAAGTGAAAAACAGTGAACAGTTTTGGGTAAGGGAGTTTGTTAAGAAATAAGTTACACGTTGAAGGTTATAGGTTGAAAGTTCTAAGTAGTAACTTTCAACCTATAACCTTCAACTTTCAACATCGATACTATGCATAAATCAGGATTCGTAAATATTATTGGAAAACCGAACGTTGGGAAATCAACTTTGATGAACGCACTCGTCGGAGAGCGGATGTCCATTATCACTAACAAACCGCAGACGACGCGGCACCGCATCATCGGTATTGTGAGTGATGAAAATTCGCAAGTCGTCTTTTCGGATACGCCGGGGTTTATTGAGGATCCTTCTTACAAAATGCAGGAGCACATGAATTCGTTTGTCCGCACCACTTTTGAGGATGCAGATGTAATGCTTTTCATGACAGAAATGGAGGAGACTTATGAGGACGATCATCCGCTTTTTACAAGTTTGAAGAAAGCGACGGTTCCTGTTTTTTTAGTTTTAAATAAAACGGATACTGCTACTCAAGACGAGGTTTTGAAAAAGCTAAAGTTCTGGAGCGATCGCATGGAATTTGCTGAAATCGTTCCAATTTCTGCGCTAAAAAAACGCAATACATCCAATTTATTTGACTTGGTTTTGAAGTATATGCCGGAGGGACCTGTCTATTATCCGAAAGACCAATTTACAGATAAACCAGAGCGGTTTTTTATTAGTGAAATCATTCGTGAAAAACTGTTGCAACAATACCACCAAGAGATACCATACTCGTGCGAGGTAATGGTCGAAAGTTTCAAAGAAACAAAAACAAAAAGCGGTGAAGACCTCATCCGAATAGAAGCCATAATTTACGCCAATCGTAAAACACAAAAATCGATCATCATCGGCAAAGGTGGCGTGGCCATCAAACGCCTCGGTACGGAGTCTCGCAAATCCATTGAAAAATTTCTCGATACAAAAGTCTTTTTAGAACTTTTTGTAAAAGTAAAAGAAGGATGGAGAGACAATGAACGGTTGCTGAAAGGGTTTGGGTATAAAGGGTAAAGCTCTTTTTTGGTGCACGGTGAAAGGTACACGGTGCACGGCGTGATATAGATTGGTGATACTATTGTTTTTGAAAAAAATGATCCCAACCACGAAGTGGTTAAACATGAATAACTGCGGATGAAATCCGTAGACTTGACAACCTTGCCTTTCCTCAGAACTCCGAAGGAGTTCAACAACAAACCCACTCAAATTAACTTAGCATCTTAATTTTTCAATAATGAAATCATACTTCAAATCAGAGTCAGGGAAAAAGGAAATTTTAGATCTTTACGATAAAAAGCTCTCCGAATTAAACATCGACTCTCGATATAAAACTGTCGATACCAGTTTCGGAAAAACCAATATCATCATCACTGGAAACGCCTCGAATCCACCGTTGATTGCGGTCCATGGTTCCAATGGTTGTGCGCCGATAGCTTTAGAAACTTATCCGACGTTGAGCTCAAAATTTCAAGTATTTGCAGTAGATGTACTTTCACAACCCAACAAAAGTGCGGAAACGAGACTCAGCATGAAAGACGATTCTTACGGAAAATGGATGAATGAAATTATCGAGGCTTTGGCATTGGAGGAAGTTACACTTGCAGGTTTTTCGTTGGGTGGTTTGATAATTTTAAAAACATTGATAAACGATGAATCGAAAATAAAAGAAGTGTTTTTATCCGCCCCTGCCTACATCGTCAATGGAAATCCGCTGAAAGCATTGTTCAAAATTTTCATACCTATGAAGATGTATATGCGCACTCAAAAAGCAAAATACGTCGAAAAATTCCTCAACGAATTATTTACCAAACGAGACGAATTCGCAATTCAATATCTCTCCAAAGTTTTTCTACATTTTGAAATGGATTTCACACCTGTCCCAGTTATTAGTAACAAAGAAGCGCAGTCCATCACGACACCTATCACTTTAATTGGTGCAAAAAATGACTTAATGTTTCCAGGTGAGAAAATGATTAAAAGAGCGAAGAAGATATTTCCATCACTTAAAAAATCAGTCTTACTCGAAACATCAAAACATGTGCAAAATGATGCGGATAATTTGATGATTGAGAAGATGATACTAACAGACTAATCCGTACTTCGAGCGAAGCCGAGAAGCACGCGAGCGAAGACCTATTTCTACTTTTGTACTTCTCGGCTGCGCTCGAAGTACACATCGTTAACAACAAATAATCTCACCTTTTGTAGAAAAAACCAACCTCTTTATCCAAAGTAATCTTTAAACGGGATCTAATTTTGCTTTTTTGCAAGACCAAATCTTATTGATTGAGAGCAAGAAAAAGGGTATCTTGTTCACCAACAACCGGTAATTATTACCTTATTAAAATAGAAAATGGATAAAAAAATATCGGACAAGAAGAGCGACCTACTCAAAGAAGCAAACATTGAAATTGAAATGTGTCTTGAAACACATCATAAACTCACCGAAGCCGAGATGGAAGAAATCAAATCGCACATCAAAATTAATACCTTTGAAAAAGGAACGATTCTTCTACGCGAAGGCGAGTACTCTGACAAGTCATATTCTGTTTACAAGGGATGCGTCCGTCAATATTATTTAGTAGATGGTGAAGAAAAAACAACTTTTTTCTATGCAGATGGCCAAACCATTTTTCCACATGCCAATTTAGAAGCACGTACTCCATCCAAGTACTTTTTGGATTGTATTGAAGAAACAACCCTCTCTATCACCTCTCCCGAATCAGAAAAAGTCATCTTTGAAAAGATGCCGAAATTTATACCCATGGCACGTGCTTCCATGCGAGAAGAACTAAATAAATACCAAGAGATGCTTTCCACTTATATCATGAGCTCACCAGAACAACGATATTTGGATTTATTGAAAAATAGACCTGAATTACTCAACAAAGTTCCTCATTATCAATTGGCCAGTTACCTCGGCGTCAAGCCAGAATCGTTAAGTAGAATTCGCAAACGGATTATGCAAAAGCAAACAGTTTAATTTCTTGTGAAAAAGTTTTTTTTCAAAAATATTTTAGGGTACATCAATTTTAACTTGTCTTATCAATGAAGTCAATTTACAAACCCGTCTAAAATTTAAGAAATGAAAAAATTAGCTTTCACTACCCTTTTGATAGGGCTATTTGCGATGACAACTTTCGCACAAAAAGATCAAACTTTATTTGGAAAATCTGGATTAGGATTATCTGGAGCATGGGGCGCAAGCACCACCAATCTTACTTTTTTCGAAGATGATTTCACCGTAATTACAGGTGGATACGGAGGTCTCGAATTTGGGAAATCACTTTTTGTCGGTTGGGGAGGATACGAAACAACCAATGATTTCAGACTCGGTACACAACAACAAAACAATGATTTGAGCATGAGCTACAACGGTTTGATGCTCGGATATGCACCTTTCTCTCATAAAGCAATTCACCCTAAATTCACCGTTTTAGCAGGAGGAGGAAACTTGCGCGTAAGAGGTGAAGGTTCAGATGATATTTTGGTTATTGAACCAGCGGTTGGCGCAGAAATCAATGTATTAAGTTGGTTCAGAGTAGGCTTAGATGCGGGATACCGTTTTGTGACTGCGACCGATTTATTGGTCAATGATTCTAATGCTTCCGCTCCATATGGACAAGTAACCTTTAAATTCGGATACTCTTGGGGAAGAAAAAAGAATCGTCGAAACATCAGGTTTGACAACTACCGAGGTGATCGTGACGACGATGACAACGACGAAGATGATAATCAGAATAATAATGCAAATGATAATCAGTAGATTATAAAATCGCATAATTAAAAATATGTGGGTAAACCCGATTTTCCAAAATGGAGAATCGGGTTTTCTATTTTAAATAAGTATGCCTGTGTGTTTTGATTTGTTCTTATCTTTGTGGAAATTAGAAAATTCATGTCAAACCTTTTCTCTGAATTCACTCCTGCAACCAAACAA
>CALHBQ010000162.1 GCA_937930815.1 uncultured Saprospiraceae bacterium
AAATTGGGAAATGTTTCCGGGAGTTTGGGCAGATATTTGGCCCAAAGATACCCCGATAGAAAAAGGACAAGTTGTCGTAATGATAGTTCGTGTTTTCGGTCTTTGGTGGAAAAACAGTTGCCGAATTGTTTATACTTTTGATGAGCCCAATCGCTTCGGTTTTGCATACGGAACACTGACCAATCATATCGAAAAAGGAGAAGAGATATTTTTTGTTGAAAAGGACGATGAAGGTCGCGTTTTTTATAAAATTCAAGCCTTCTCAACGCCACGACTTTGGTTGGTAAAGTTGACCTATCCGATCGGTCGATTCCTTCAAAAAAAATTTGTAAAAGAAAGTAATGCGAACATGAAAGCAGTTGTTTTAGCGGCTACAAAAAGTAAAACTCATGCCTAAAAATTGACAATTAAAGCTGGGTTTTGCATCCTATTTATTGCCCTTTTTGGCAATCATCTGATTTATGAAAATTGGGAAGGTATTTTAGTTTGTTTCGCTGCGACTCTATTGGTTCCGATTGGTGTTGAGTTACTTTTTGAAAAGAAAATTTACACCCAAATCATTTCGATTGCAGCTTTACTTTTATTGCCTGCATACGCATTTTACCCAACGTTTTCTTCGCAGTTATTGATTTTACCGTATTGCCTTTTTACTATCTTTTTGGCGGTAATTTATGCGATCGATTTTTTCAATAAAAAGAAATATTTCAAATTTGAAAATTGGCTGCCCCTCTTTGCGTTGGGTTATTTGACTGTTGGAGTAGGATGGTTGTTTTGCTTCATTTTCGAAATAAAACCGCTCAATTTCAACTCAACAATTGTGGGACTGACCGCTGCCCATTTTCATCTGGCAGGTTTTGTTTTGACCTTTCATACATGGAAGTTAATTCAACAAAAACCAGTTAGAAATAAAGGAATATTGAAAGTCGCCCCACTTTTAGGAATGCCTTTGGTCGCTACTGGAATTACCCTCACAAAGTTAGGTTTTGATGCAAAAATTGAAATGGTAGGTAGCCTCCTTTTTATCGGTTTTGTATTAGTGTTAATTTGGGAACAATTCCGTTTTGCTAAAACACAAAAAGGTATTCAAAAGCTGCTTTTTCAAATATCAGCAGCAACACTTTTGTTTACGATGATATTAGCGATGTTTTATGCGATTCGTTCGGTTTTTCCACATCCATTTTTCACCATTCCAAATATGAAAATCTGGCATGGAACGCTTAATGTTTTTGGGTTTGGATTATCTGCTTTGTTAGCATGGAAACGGTCTGCCGGCTCTAAGCCGTCCGACCGTTTATGAGGGCATGAACTACCGCTTATCGGTCGGACGGCTTAGAGCCGGCAAACCGACGTGTTCGGAACTAAAAAATCAGTAAAACAATTTTAATTACAGTTCCGTACCTTTGCGCGAATTTTTATAAGAATAAAATTAACGAAGAATGAAGATCTCGCTAAACTGGCTGAAAGAATTTGTAAATCTTGATGGATTCACACCTGATCAAGTAAGTGAAATGCTAACCGACCTTGGATTGGAAGTAGAAGGAATGGAAACGTTTGAAAGTGTAAAAGGTGGTCTGAAAGGAATCGTGGTAGGCGAGGTAAAAACCTGTGGCAAACACGAAAATGCAGATAAACTTTCAGTAACAACGGTAGATGTCGGTAGAGATGAATTGCTCAATATCGTCTGTGGCGCACCAAATGTAGCGGCTGGACAAAAAGTGTTGGTAGCAACAGTTGGAACGACGATTTACCCAACAGGCGCAGAGGAAGGCATCAAAATGAGTGAGCGAAAAGTGCGTGGCGAAATGTCGCAAGGAATGATTTGCGCAGAGGATGAGTTGGGATTAGGCGCAGGCCATGACGGTATCATGGTTTTGCCAGAAACCGTTGCAATTGGTACGCCAGCTGCCGAATACTTGAAAGTAGAAAGCGATATCGTTTACGAAATAGGCTTAACGCCAAACCGCTCTGACGGAACCAATCACTTGGGAACTGCCAAAGATTTAGCAGCAACTTTAAAAGTGAATTTTGGAAAAGACGGACAAACTTGTGGGCCTTCTGTTGATAACTTTAAAGTAGATGACAACTCGGCGCCAGTTGAGGTGGTTGTTGAAAATGTGGAATCTTGCCCACGATATTCGGGTGTGACGATTTCTGGTTTGAAAGTAGCAGAGTCACCTGATTGGTTGAAAAACCGTTTGCAAGCAGCAGGTATTCGCCCAATCAATAATGTGGTGGATGTAACGAATTACGTGTTGAAAGAATTGGGGCAACCACTTCATGCTTTTGATTTGTCGAAAGTGACGGGCAACAAAATCATTGTCAAAAATTTACCTGCAGGTACAGAATTCAAGGCGTTGGATGAGCAGACCTATAAGTTACGCGCCAATGATTTGATGATTTGCGATGGCGATTCTACTCCAATGTGTATCGGTGGGGTTTTTGGTGGAATTGATTCTGGGGTGAGTGACGCGACGACCGCTATCTTTTTGGAAGCAGCACATTTTGGACAGATTACCATTCGCCAATCGAAGACCAAGCACAACATGCACACCGACGCAGCTTTTGTTTTTGAAAAAGGCAGTGATCCGAATTTGACCGTTTTTGCACTCAAACGTGCGGCCTTATTGATTCAAGAATTAGCAGGTGGAAAAATCACTTCTGATATCGTTGATTTATACCCAAATCCGATTGCACCAAAAGAGATTGAAGTTTCTTATAAAAATGTAAACCGCTTAATTGGAACCGAAATCGCACCTTCTAAAATCAAAGGAATTTTGGAAGCAATGGGCATGACTTATGTGAGCGAGTCAGATGAAAAATTCACGGTCGCTGTTCCAACTAATAAAACTGATGTCACGCGAGAAGTTGATATTATCGAAGAAATTATTCGGGTTTTTGGTTTGAATAATGTGCCGATGCCGACGCAGATTCGTAGCTCGATGGTGATTGGTGAAAAACCAGATCCATTAGTGATTCAAAATCAAATTGCAGATTTGCTTTCCGCAAATGGATTCAATGAAATGATGGGACTTTCGCTCATCGAATCGCGCTACATGAAAGAGGTTTTACCAATGGATTTGGAAAAACTGGTTTATGTGAATAACACGTCCAATGTCTCTTTTGACATTATGCGTCCAACGATGATTTTCAATGGATTGGAAGCGATCGTTCGTAATCAAAACAGAAAAAATGCTGATTTGAAATTATACGAATTTGGTAAAACATACTTGAAAGGAGAAGAGGAAGGCAAGTTCAAAGAAACAGAGCATTTGGTTATTTTCGTAACAGGTCAAACGACTTCTGAGAGTTGGAGAA
>CALHBQ010000163.1 GCA_937930815.1 uncultured Saprospiraceae bacterium
TATTTCGAATCTCTGTATGAATTTTATAATTGAAACCTTTAGCTTTCAAGGTATCCCAACTAACCGTCTCGCCCACATGGAGCAAAAGGATCTTTCGATTCTTCCAAAGAATCTTATGGATTTCTCCGACAACGGCCTCACTGTCTTCTCGCTCTTGTCGCTTTTTCAAATTGCCAGCATCATGCCTGCACTTTGATGAACAAAATTTTGCGTCTGACCTCTTCGGCACAAAGTCATCGCCACAGTATCGACATTCTTGAATTTAAGTGCAAAACAAAAACAACAACTCAAGGTTTTATTCGATGACTTTTGGGAATTTGAAACAACAGAGGAGGCTGCCGCTTTCTTAACTTTTTGGTGCGATTTAGTCGATGAAAGTAAAATATTCCCACTCATAAAATTCGCCAATTCTGTCAGAAGTCATTGGTCTGGAATTTTAAAATACATTGAATCTAAAATTTCAAACGGAATTTTAGAAGGCATTAATAACAAAATTAAATTAGCTATTCGTAGAGCCAGGGGCTATCGTAATTCAAAGAACTTAATCAATATGATTTATTTCATCGCGGGAAAGCTTAAATTCGATTACCCACTCTATTCAACATAGAACCAATTAAATAGACTATTCTACTATAATTTTTTCAACATTTAAGTTTCCTTCCTCATCAATCAGTTTCAAAAAATGAATGCCTTTTACGTTTTCAGGCAAGCTCAAGGTTTCCTTATCTTCAACATGATTATTTTGATAAATCAACTTTCCGTTGATATCGAAAATAGTCACTTGAAAAGAATTTGAACCACCTTTTGCAATAATTTGAAACTGCCCATTATTTGGGTTTGGAAAAACTTGATGCTCATTTGGTGAGGTTTTATCATCAATAGAAGAAACTGGTGTTGGAGCTGAATCAACTAATAATTCACAGTTTTCATCCAAACAACCAGTTGTCCTATCTACTTTTAATATTAAAATTTTCTTGTCAGTAAATGGAGTAGAATATGAACCAACGGCAACGATGTCTCCATCTTCTGTTTCGTCAATATCATAAAAATTGACATTAGAGCCTGTAATGTTATCTAACCGATATCGATTGTCCCAAACCAAAGTCCCATCTTCATTCAATAAAGAAAGTCTTCCTGATGCATTTGCTCTTTGCCATCCAGCGCATGCTATTTGGCCATTTTTTAAAGTGCGAATATTTTCAATAAAGTAGCGACCCTCCTCAACTAATAGAGATTTTTCCCAAACTAAATTTCCATTAATATTATATGCATAAATTTTTCCATGTTCTGAAAAAAAGAACGGTGGAATATCATTTTCTTCTTTATAGCTACTAACATAAATATATTGCTGGTCTTTTGAAAGTGAAACAGATGGTTGGATTCTTACAATCCTATCTGCTAACATTTTAGTCCATACTACATTAAAATTAGAATCCACGATTGAAATAAATTGATTTTGGCTCGTCGAATACGGCCCCGCATTATAGGCTATTGCAGTATTACCGTTAATTTCTTTTGTAAAGCTCTTTGACCAATGGTATTGTTCACTTGAAGGCAAAATTTCATCTTTCCGAATTGGATTCCCTTCATAATCAAACTCTTCAAAAGACACATACTGCTTATCTGCAAACCAGTGATCTACGTCCCAAACAGGATAAGTCTTTTGGAGCATAAGCCTATATCCAATATCAGTTTCTTGTATAGCGATTCTTTTTTCATTAGAATAACTTTGGAAATGCTTTTCCCATGTTATGTCCAGTGTTGCAGTATCATACTTAGTAATAAGAATATCCCACCAAAGGGAATCTTCAAAATAATAATTATTGTAAGGAGAAGCAATGACCAAATCTCCATTTTTATCAATGATAGAAGTTTGAAAAAATATGGCTCTTTGGAAACTATCTCTTGTTGGATATTCTACGTTCATTATTTCATTTCCTGAATCATCCAGCTTAATAAGGCTTAGGCATCTTCCTCTTGAACCACTGCTAACGACTAATACACTATTGGTCAATGCGTGGACATTATTGCCATAAGCATTATCATTGCAAATTTCAAGGGTCTTATAATACCCAGTTTGGGCAAATAGAAAACTTGAAATCAGTAAACAGAAAAGTAATAATAACTTTTTCATTATTCAGTAATTAATTGCCCCCGAACTATTTTGCTCGGGGACAATATGTATTAATCCATTTTTAGAAATTTTCTGGCAACAACTTTTCCAGATTCTGATTTATGCATAACAAAATACACTCCCGAATCCCAATCAGATATCTCCAAATTCAAAATTGATTCGTTATTTACTTTGCTTTGGTAAATTGGCTTTCCTAAACTATTAAAAATAATAAGCTCGCCACTATTGATTATTGACAGCCTAATCTCATCATACCCGGGATTAGGCATTATCAGTAATTCATTTTCAGGTAGAATATTCTTTTTAGGAACTTCTTCTCCTATTGTTCTATTTGATTGTTTCCCCCTGGTTTCTTCTTCATCTTCAATTAGTGGACAATTTCGTGGTTCTTCATCAGGAGATGGCCGATCTGATTTAAAACTTATTCCAGTAATGTTAGTTCGCAAAGCTGCTGAATAGCCTGAAACAATTGAATACTTAGAGCTAATTACATCTAATTGGCTCAAAACTTCTTGAGTAACTTCAAATGACTCATTTTCCAATAAGTTCAAATATATTGATTGAATAAATCCAAAATCTACAACGTTTTCATTGGTCGAATTCAACATTTCATTAATCAAAGTGTGGCTTTCATCCCATAATTCCATTTGCATTGCAATATCCAAAAGATCAATTTTGTCTTCTTCAATTCCTGATGAATAAAATAAACGCTCTGCTAAACCATAATCCTCATTCTCAAATATTTGAGCACTGAAATAATCTTTACTAAAATTGCGCTCTAAATTTTGAAGAGTGATCTCTTGATTAAGGTTATTTAATAAAGACTCTTCAGTTTCATCTGATGCTATTGCAACATACGCTGGTTCTGGAAAATTTTCGGCAACTAAACTAAGTACGGGAGCTGGAATTGGTTGATTAGCCTGTAAAACACTAACTTTTTGATCAATAGAAAAATTTTCATTGTCAACGAACAACAACAGGGCTTGAGTAGATAAATAAGGACTACTCGCAACAATTTGATTAATTAAATCTACCTCATCTCCAGTATAATTTGAAATTTTTTCTTCTAAAAATACATCACCTCCATTTATTTGATTCCGAAGATTTAGTAAAAGTGTCGTTCTATTTTGGAAACAGTCTTCATCCGTACATTGGGCTATTCGAGGTTCACGAGGAGTACAATCTTCTATATCTGTTTGGTGAACCGATCCTCTTACATTGCCAAAATTATTAGCTGGGACAACACGGGTTCCGAAAATATTGGGATTACATGCTTGAAAACAAATAATCGGTTTAATTAATTCACATTCAGCTATAAAATCATCAAGATTTAAGCAATCTGGTTGAGCATCATGGTGAGTATATTCAAAGAAGGACGCATAAGCCCAAGTGCTGAATGGGTTTGGTGGAACCTGCACCTTTGTAGGAGCTGTTGGTGCTATTAATTTATAGGACAACCACTGGTTATATCCTATAAATTCATTTGTCGCTGGAAATTCGTCAGTCCCTTGAGTAGATAATTCGGTAGCTCCTCTAACAGGATTCAATCTAATACCATTTTTTCCTCGAATATTATTTTGGTCTATTTGTACTCCAGTATTAATACCTGAAATAAGTAATGAGTTAGTTGAATTTTCATGATCATTACAAGTTATCAAGGACTCACGAATACCAGTCCCAATTAGATAGATATCAGTTTCATGGCACTTAAACTCATTTTGAGAAATTACGTATCCTGATTGTCCTAATACATCTATTCCTTTTTGATTGGAATTAAATATATAATTACTGATAGACAAATCACTTATACCAATTGCTTGTATTCCTGTTCCACATTTTTGAATTTTGGCTTTACCAGTACTGCGAAGCCCATCTATTACAATTGTGTTATTGTTTCCAAATGTTGAACTAGCATAAATACCAGTTCCTTTTATTTTGCGAAAAGAACAATTTTTTACGCTTATTGAAGAATTATAGGAATAAACACCATATGAATCTAAAATACCAAATGAACATTTTTCCATTTCGATATTTTTAGAATTAAGGAATTTAAAGCCATAGAGTCCATGTATGTGGCCAAGTTGTCCAACTTTACTATTACTGAAATGCGTAAGATTCTCATAATTATAATTCCTAATTTCCACAGCAATATCATTATCAACATACACAGCACCCTGATCTATTATTATTCCAGTATTTGCAAAAATGCCTATTTTAGCTGCTATGAGCCTTGTGTAATCTCCTAGTGTAACTACACCAGGATCCGTTGGCCGTAGATTATCGATATCAGGTGGCGTTGTAAAAAGAGTTTTTGGATCTCCATAAACCTTAATTCCATTCCATTTTGAGTTTGAGCCACCATCACAAAGTTTCCCTAAAGCAAAACCATTAAATTGCCCAGAGATATTCAGTCTTGCACCTTTTTGAACATGAACAGTTGTGTTCGGACGCATTTGAATCAAACAACGTACGTTAAGAGTTGCTCCAGTTGCAACTATAATATCACCTGGAATAAATTGGTAAGAATCCCAAGTTTCAGTAGTTCCAGATTCAATAATTCGTGTATCACCTGGATCGCAGGGAGGCGTTTTTGTATAGGTTTGCCTCGAAAGAGTATAATTCATTTTTTGTAGTTGACCTGGTGTCAAAGCATGCTTACCATTATAACCCATAAAATTATTTCCAATATTTTTACAAAAAACTGAGCTAAGAGGACCATTACCTGGTTGGCAAGAAGTAGCAGGATCTATAGTGTTATTGCACTGGCTAAATTTGTTCATATCATATATGTCATTTAAACAAGAAAATGAGTGGCTTAATCCTCCATTGTGTCCTATTTCATGTTTAAGCGTCCAAGCATAATCCCATTTTTTATTATAGTTTTCCTTTTCATGCATATTATATAGCTCAATCGGATGACCAGCAATGCCTCCTACCACACAATTATCGGGATTATCTATGATCAAGATATTTAAGTATTCATCATCATTAGGAATATTAGTCGCCTGATAGTCGTATACCAAAACATCATTCACTAAATCATTTAATTCCAACCGAAAGAAAAAATCATACACTTTTCCTGGTAAATCAATTGAATCCTCTGGAGGATTCTCGCATTGTTGATTCACGAATCGAACTATATCATAAGCTATTTTATCTGCAAAGAATTCTGGAGCTGGATGATTCTGGCTTCCATCTTTGTGAAACTGTCTTCCGTTAGGGTGATTAGCACAAATACTAGGGTCAATATTTTGAAAATGAAAACGAACAGGAATTGTAAGCATTGCTGGTTCATACCCAATAATTTTGGTAATACCATCCGGAGAACAATTAGCTAATTCTTCCTCTTCCTGATTGAGAGATTTGGTTCCATCACAATTATAGTCATATTCTAAATTGTTTGTTCCTATACATTCACAGGTAAAACAATTTGCAGTTAAGTTTAACTCTTCATTACAATAATACTCATCTCCATCAGCACAAATTATAACAATTTTAACATTATAATCTCCCCAAGTCGAGTATTCATGTTCTGGGTCTTTTTCAGCCGAGGTATTTCCATCTCCAAAATCCCATAAATAGGTCGGGTTGTTACAGTTCGTAACTGGTGGTGGAGTGAAAGTATAGGTGCTACAACTTTGCATTGTTATCCCTATTTCATTAGTGTCACAGGCGTCAAAGCAAGCTGGGGTTACACTCATTGTACAAGTGTATGAAATACCACCAATCCAGTACGTAAGGTCTACTGTGTAGCTACCTTGAGCCGTATATTTATGAACCGGATTTTGAATCGTAGAGGCGTTCCCATCTCCAAAATCCCATAAATAAGAATCGGCACTTGGCGTACTGAAATTTACTGTACATCCTGATATTGAATAAGTTGTAGAACTACAAGAAGCGCAATTTTGAAAATCTACTATAACATCCTTATCGCAGTAATATTCGTCTCCGTTATCACATAAAATATATACTGTTGCGTTGTAATTACCACTTGAGGCATAGGTATGTTGTGGATTTGAAGAAGTTGAGGTATTTCCATCTCCAAAATTCCACGAATAAGTCGGATTGTTACAATTCGTAACTGGTGGAGGAGTGAAAGTATAAGTGCTACAACTTTGCATAGTCACTCCAATTTCATTAGTGACACAAGCGTCAAAGCAAGCTGGGGTGACACTCATTGTACAGTTGTAGGAAGTTCCACTAATCCAGTAGGTAAGGTCTACTGTGTAACTACCTTGTGCAATGTATTTATGAACTGGATTTTGAGTCGTTGATGTATTCCCATCTCCAAAATCCCATAAATAGGAATCGGCACTTGGAGTACTAAAATTTACGGTACATCCTGATACAGCATAAGTTGTGGAACTACAAGAAGCGCAATTTTGTAAATCAACATTAACGTCTTTATCGCAGTAATATTCATCTCCGTTATCACATAAAATATCTACTGTTACATTGTAATTACCACTTGAAGCATAGGTATGTTGTGGGTTCGAAGCTGTAGAGGTATTCCCATCTCCAAAATTCCACGAATAAGTCGGATTGTTACAATTCGTAACTGGAGGTGGAGTGAAAGTATAAGTGCTACAACTTTGCATAGTCACTCCGATTTCATTAGTGACACAGGCATCAAAACAAGCTGGAGTTACACTCATTGTACAGTTGTAGGAAGTTCCACCAATCCACATTGTAAGCGCTACTGTAGAAGTACCTTGTGCGGTATATTTATGAACCGGACTTTGAGTCGTTGATGTATTCCCATCTCCAAAATCCCACAAGTAAGAATCTGCCGTTGGAGCACCAAAATTTATTGTACATCCAGACACAGCATAAGTAGTAGAATCGCAAGGAGAACAACTTGCGGTAACATTCTCTTCACAATAATATTCATTGTTATTATCACAAAGAACATTAACCTTCACTACATAATTACCGGTTGAAGCATAAGTATGTTGTGGGTTGGAGGCAGTGGAGGTATTTCCATCCCCAAAGTCCCATATATAAGTGGGACTACCACAAAAAGTAAGTGAAGGAGTTGAAAATATATAGGTATTGCAACCAACATTATTAACTCCTATATTATTACCAGATATTAACTCCTATATTATTACCAGAATAGCACATATCATAACAGTCAGGCAAAACGTCGAAAAAACAATTTTCTGTTATAGAACCTTTGTCAATCTGTAACCAAACCGAATAAGGTCCAGAACCTGTATAAACATGGACAGGATTTTGGTCTGTAGAAGTACTCCCATCTCCAAAATCCCATAAATAATAATCTGCAACAGGTGCAGAAAAATTAAAAGTGCAACCTACAGAAGTGTGACTAACTGAATCGCAAAGGGAAGAACACGATACTACATTAATTGTCGATTCGCAAATATTTGTATTAAATGAATCCGTGGCAGTATGTATAACTATAAAAGTGGCATCAAATGGAAACACTATTTGTGGACAAATATCAGTTGAAGACCAGGAGAAAGGAGGTGAGGTAGAGTTTACGCTCCACACATGATTTGCTGCAATAACTGATGGACACAACTGAACACTACAGCTATCTACAAAGGATGTTGAAAATTGAGCTATATTAGAAGAATCACAGTGGGATACAGGATTATTAATGTTTTGACAAGTATATGCACAAGAATATTGCCCGTAGGAAAGATTCATTAACATCAGAGATAGGAGAAGTAATACTGTGATTTTTTTCATATTTTAATTTTTATTCCAACTAAGAAAATGAGTTTGATAATTATAAATTTAAGGCACTTTAAGTCTCTTCAGTATTTTGGACGAACTCAAAAACTTTTCATTTTTGCTTTCAGACCAAATCTTATCCAAAAAGGATATAGGACTAAAATAGACAGCAAATTTTTACTTGCTGTTCGAGGTGCTCTACTTTGAATAAGAGAATCCATTCGCGCACATCTTTAGCTGTTTTGAACAGCTAATAAACATTGCTTTAATCTGATTACGATTAATTCTACTTAAAGTGGGAAATACATGTTCCCTCTGTCCATATTTACAAGATAATTATATGTCTAATTTAGAAGATATTGAGTTGTTCCGCTGTTTTCTTTAAGTCTTACATGTCTTCAAAACGAAAGTAACAAATGAATTTCGGGTTTCAAAATATTACAAAAATATTTAACACTTAAATACTATACTACCGGAAAATAATGTTAGAAATAATGTGATTATAAAGATTGATAAAGCTATGAATTATGTAAAATCAATACAAACTATAAACGAGCCTCCAGGTTTGTACCCCCTATTTTGGATAATACAACGCTTAAAATAATGCCTTTTATGTTAAGGAACACTTTTCAGACAAGGCCCTAATGAGTAACAGTCTTATCTTTTAAGAATTCTCCAGTCCCCTCAATCCAACAATCCACCAACCAATGCGCCTGGACATGCAAGTCCTTTTGCGCTATGTACCTTTTTAAATAATAAGAGCAATTGCGCAGCAAATAAAAGCGAAACACCTGCTCCACATCAATATTATTTTCTTTTATAAAATGTTGACAATCAGGTTGTTTTAGAATCGCATCAATCGTTGCTTTGATTTCGGAGTAGGATTGTCTTTTTACTAAAATACCAGTTTGAAAAACAAAATGAAAGAGATCATAAACCGCAGGTAATCGCTCTGATAATTCCCAGTCGAAGAGATGAAGTTTATTTTCTTCCATTCCTATAAACATATTCCATGGCGTAAAATCACCGTGTGCCAAATAGGTCGGCAACAAATCACTATCAGAAAACTGATTACGTAATTGCATCAACAGACTCGTAAATTTTTGCACTTTGGAAGGTGAGAGATCGTTTTTGATATTGGAAGTAGAAAGCGCATTCAAGTCATTTTGAATATCATTCCAAGCAGGCAAATTTGATAGCTTTTGCAACTGCCCAGTTTTATCAAACAACTCCGTCAATGCATTCAAATGTGATGAGCCAATCGCTGTTTCATTATTGTATTTTTTGGGTTGGACGTTGGAAACCCAAACGCCTCCTTTGTCAAATTTTGCCTTTGGTATTTCTAATGTTTTAAAATCGTAATTATTCAATTCAATCAGGACTGTTCCTTCCGTTTCAGTCAGTCGTTTTGCTTTTCCCGTAAGTGGAAGTTTCCAATATCCACTCGGCCGATTTGGTGCGCCG
>CALHBQ010000164.1 GCA_937930815.1 uncultured Saprospiraceae bacterium
GTGATGGATATGACGTTGAAGGTCAAAGAAGGAAGAGAAACGGCTTTATATTCTGGTAATATTAATTTGCAATCATTCGATCTGGGAAGGTGGACAGGGAATACAGATTTGGGAATCGTAAGTTTAAAAACGGAGGTAAAAGATGGTGTTGGTTTGACTGGAGAAAGTGCTGCTGCGGTTTTGAAAGGTACCATTGAAAACTTCTATTATAAAAATTACAACTACCAAAACATCAATATAAATGGAAAACTAAACAACCGCCAATTTAACGGTAAGCTCGAAATCGCTGACAACAATATTGATCTCAACTTCTTGGGAGACATCAATTATCGAAACGCTGTTCCAGTTTTTGATTTTAAATCTAAGATCTCAAAACTTAATTTAAAAGCGCTTAATCTGACAAAAAAAGATTTGCGCGTTTCGGGAGATATTGATTTGAATCTGGTTAATAGCAAATTGTCGGACATGGAAGGAGATGTCGAAATTTTCAATTTAGTTTTTGAAAATGGAGACCAAAAATTTCTCGCTGATTCGATTATGCTTTCCAGTTCTTTTGAAAGTGATGGCGAAAAATTATTTGAAATTTCATCTGATATTTTAAATGGAAAAATCAAAGGCAATTTTGATATCGAGCAAATACCTAACACTTTTCTCGCATATTACCATCGGAATTTTCCAACCTTCATGAATAAGTTTGGCGTCAAAAAACCGAAGAAAGATTATCGAGAAGCTGATTTTGAATTTGACTTTACGGTTGATGATGCACGAGAATTTGCCAAAATTATTAGCCCTGGAATTGACTCCTTAAAAGGAGTAGAATTTTACGGTTTTATGAATACCATAAAAGACGAAGTGAATATTGAATTTGAAGTTCCTCGGTTGAAATACAAAAATTGGGATTTTACTGGCTTAGCTGCTCAAACCAATTTGGAACAAAGCGATGGTCATCTAAATTTCGCCGCAGGAAAGACCGTGAGAGGCAATCGGGAGTTCTCCCCTATCATTGTTTTTGGATTGATGGAACGCGATACTTACGAGTTTGGATTGACGCATACGGCTGATATTCAGGCGATTGAAGATATCAATTTGGATGGAAAATTCTTTATTGAAAAAGATAAATATCAAGTCAATTTCAAACCATCAAGTTTAGTAATTGGAAAAAGAGAATGGGACATTCCTGCCCAAAACTATATTCGTTTTGGAAACAATACCATAGAAACCAAGAACTTCATTTTAAGTAATGAAGACAAAAAAGTAGTAGTTGAAAGTTATAATAATAGTCGTGGATTGAAATTCGATTTGCAAAATTTCAACCTCGATTTCATCGAAGAATTATGGCATTACAAACCATTGGATTTTTCTGGTAATTTCTCCTTCAGTGGTTACATTGAAGATATTTTCAATCTAAGAGGTATTAATGCAAAAGCAAAAGCCCCCGAATTCAAAATCAATGGGGACGACTTTGGAGAAATGGATCTCACGCTGAAAGCTACAGATTTAAAAGGGGTTTTGTCTGGAGATATAAAAATAGTCAAAGATGAACAACGATTAACGGCAAAAGGAAATTATACTTTTCCTAACGCGAACAAAAGTGCAAAGCTATCTGACTTTCTGGACATAGACGCTAAACTCACAAAGTATCCAATTAAAATGTTGGAATATTGGGTAACAGGTGGTATCGAAAATACCTCTGGTACATTGTCCACCAAAAATTTACGACTTTATGGCAAACCAAAAGCGTTGCAAATAAGTGGAGAAGCTTTTACAGAAAATGGAAGAACTACCCTAACCTACCTCAATACGACTTATGATATCTTGGATGGGAAAATGACCATTGATGACAATATATTTGATGCAACTGGTTCGATTTTAAGAGATGATGAAGGGAACACTGCTAAAGTTTATGGAGGAATTACTCATAAACATATTCGAAAGCTTGGCTTGGATGTTAGAGTAAAATCTGATCGATTTGTTGTTTTGAATACGGACAAAACCACCAAAGCTCCATTCTATGGTCGTGGCGTTGGAAAGGGTGATGTCACCTTTTCAGGAACCTTCAAAAAAACCGATATCTACGTTGATGCAACAACAGGAGTTGGAACGCAAATAAAAATTCCAGTCATTTCTGATAACTCCAAATCTGAATTGAGCTTCATCAATTTTGTAGATAAAAATAAGATTGAAATTGACACTGAAAATGATAAAGGTTCCGTCACTGACTTAAAAGGAATCAATCTAATCATGAAATTGAGCATGACAGAAGACGCTGAAATGTTTTTGATTTTTGATGAAAGAGCAGGTGATGAAATTATTGGGCGAGGTAAAGGTGACATTGAAATGAAGGTTTTGAGAGATGGAACCTTCAGTATGGTTGGAGATTATTTTATTGATAGCGGCACCTATTTATTTACAATGCTCAATGTTGTAAATAAGAAATTCAAGGTTCAAAAAGGTGGGTCTATTCGTTGGTATGGAGATCCATTTGGTGCAGAAATAAACTTAGAAGCAAAGTATTCGGGGTTATCAACTCCTGTCAGTAATTTGATAATTGAGTACTTAAATTTGTTATCGGATGACCTAAAGAGAGAAGCAGGTAAGGCCACGCCTATCGACTTGACGATGAAATTGAAGGGACAATTATTAAAACCGGATATTCAATTTGATATAGATTTTCCTGAATTATCAGGTGAATTAAAAACCTATGCTCAAAGTAAATTACGAGTCCTAAAACAAGATGAAAATGAATTGAACCGACAAGTTTTCGGTTTGGTTATAACAGGTCAATTTTTGCCTTCTAACTTTTCTTTTGCAGTTGGAAACTTAGCGGTGAGTACGCTTACTGAGCTGATAGCCAATCAGTTATCTATTTATTTAACAGATTTGTTTTCAGATTTAATAAAAGAAATTGATTACTTCTCTGGGATTGATATTGACTTGGCTTACA
The DNA here is from genome assembly GCA_937930815.1 of uncultured Saprospiraceae bacterium. Lineage (GTDB taxonomy): Bacteria > Bacteroidota > Bacteroidia > Chitinophagales > Saprospiraceae > JAGQWW01. The sequence continues at coordinate 2,945 of CALHBQ010000164.1, forward strand.
ATACTTATGAAAATGCAAGCCTATCCAGTGTTGGTCAAAATTTTGGTGCTTCTGGGAGTACCGTTCAGTTTAATGTAAATCCATA
>CALHBQ010000165.1 GCA_937930815.1 uncultured Saprospiraceae bacterium
TGACGATATCTGGTGGAACGCCACCATACAATGAGAATTGGGGAGGTAATAATCCTAATGACTTACCTGCCGGTAATTATAGCGCAACCGTAACAGATGGAAACGGGTGTACTTTTACGACAGCGAGCTACTCAGTAACAAGATTCAGAATAATAGATGTTGATATAGTTGATGCAAGTTGTGTTGATGCTACGAATGGTTCAGTAGAAATAGTAGTAGATGGAGGGAACTTGCCATACACTTACATTTGGGAAGATGCTGATGGTAATGATATAAGCACTGCATCTTCTGTAACGGAACAATCTCCAGGGGAAGTTAAGGTAACCGTAATAGATAATTCAGGTGTAAGAATCATGCAGACCTATACAATTGGTGAGCAATCAACCATCACTTCAACTGGAACGTTAACTACCAATTTTGGCGGGTTCAATGTCTCCTGTAATGGAGGAAGTGACGGTCGAGCAAGAGTCAATCCTGCTGATGGTCAAGCACCTTATACTTATGCATGGAATGATGGTCAAAGCACTCAAGAGGCACTTGATTTGCCAGCAGGTGTTTCAACAGTGACGGTTACGGATAATGTTGGATGTAAATCTATAACAGAAGTTACTTTGTCTCAACCAAATGCGATTAGCATAAATGAGCAAATAATAGGCGTTAAATGTTTTGGCGAGACAAACGGAGAGATTCAATTGTTCTTAAACGGTGGCGTGCGATACCAAAGTGCAGAAGGATATATTTTCATGTGGGACGAGCCAAGTTTCCCATCAGGGCCAACAATTAGAAACCTTGAAGCGGGAGTTTACCCAGTAACCATAGAAGATGCCAACGGATGTCAAGTAAGTAGAGACGTGGTAGTAACTGGCCCAACAGCAGAATTAATGCCATCCGTCGTACCAACTCCAGCAGATGATAATTGTAATGGTTCGGTAAGAGCAGAAGTAACGGGAGGAACACAACCGTATTTCTACGACTGGTTCAATAGACTTGAAGCAGATAGTTCAGATAGAGAACTTTTAGGAGTTTGTTCTGGTACTTATGTCTTAACGGTAACTGATGCAAACGGTTGTACGGCTAATGCAAGCGCAAACGTCGGAAACACCAGCATCGAATGTCTTACCACACGAGCAGTAATCACTCCTGATGGCGGTGGATTAAATGAAGAATTTATCATCTGGTGTATCGAACAATACCCAGATAATACTTTAGAAATATACAACCGTTGGGGACAATTGGTTTGGGAACAAGATGATTATGATAACACATGGATCGGTAAAACGATGAGAGGTGGCGACGTTCCAGACGGAGCATACTTCTATGTTTTCAGATATACGACTAACGGTGAGGTTAAGCAAACCAAAGGTTCGTTTACTTTATTGAGAGAATAATCGGCTTTTGACGATATCGTGCCCTTCGGCTTCGCTCAGGGTACGATATCGTGAAATCCAGTTTTTAGCAATTTAAACAAATTTTCATCCCATAATTTTAATAACCGATTTAAAATGAAAAAATTAATAACAGTTATATGCTTAGCATTTAGTTTGAGTTTTGCTTATGCGCAAGACCTTGCTCAGGATGCAGCAATTTTTACGCACTATCATATCAATCCAATTTTAATTAATCCTGCTTATGCTGGTTTTCAAGAGGTACATCATTTACAGATGAATCTAAGAAATCAGTGGACGATGTTTCCTGGCCAACCTGCTACTTATGCAGTTAATTACAATGGCCCTTTCGGGAAAAATATTGGCTTAGGAGTAAATATTTTGTCTGAAGACATTGCTCAAATGTCAAGATTCAAAGCAGGAATGAATTACTCTTTTAAAGTAAAATTTAAAGAGTTCAAAATGAGTGCGGGACTTTCGGCAGATTACCAAAGTATAAATTTAGCCAATTCAATTTACGATCAACCAAATCCACTTTACGAACAAGGTGATTTTATCGTAGAAGATGCAATTGATGGCATCAAGTACTTTGACGCAGCACTTGGTTTCTTTGGTGAATATCAAGATGCAACTTACTTTGGATTGTCATTTCCAAATATGGTAAGAGCACGTATCGACGCAGCAGTTGGTACTGACGGCCAATCTACAGGAGGAGGATTGGGCGAGTATTACATCTTCCATTTAGGACATAAATTGAAATTTGCAGAGCATGGAATTACCATCAATCCTTCCATGATGCTTAGAAAAATCAAAGATGTACCATTTCAGGTGGACTTCAATTTATTAACTGGTTTTGTGGATGATAAACTACAAGCTGGTGTGAGTTACCGTTCAGGAGTGGGTGGAGCAGTAGGGCTATTATTAGGTACTAAATTACCTCCATTTGCAGCTTACTATTCTTATGACGTATCGTTCCAACGTTTCCAAAAATATAACGGTGGAGCGCATGAGATTACAATAGCCTTTGATTTTAAAAATATATTAGGTAAAAAAACTACTTCCGCAGGAAGTAATTAAAGATATATCTTCTAACCCCAAGTGACAATCGTCATTTAAGATTAGAATATACAATTGGTTTTTGGGATAGCCTCTTTTCATTAATTTGAAAGGGGGCTTTTTTAGTAGAACCCAAATTTATTTGGGAAGTTGTTTAAAAATAGATTTTAAGCTCCAAATTCGATTTTGAAGAACCTGATTTTGCCAAATTTTAAATCCGTAGCGATGCTATGCATTGAAAATTTGGCTTCTTCAGAACCTTCAATCTCAAATTTTCGCTTCTAAACTCCATTCTTAAACAACTTCTGGGTTAAAAAATTATAATACCCGAAACGAGTAAAAAAGCCACTCAGATATCTGTCGAATCAAGGTAAACTATTCGATATAGTTGTTACTATCGAATTATCAGAAATATATACAGCATCTCCAAGGCTTAACCGCTGCGCAGAATTTGTCTAAGAACTAAAAACTTCTTAGTTTTGAAATATTTTAACAACTAACTAAGACAAAAAAATAATGTTTGACAAATCAAAATTTTCTGGAAAATTACGCCAATTAGGACTTTTATACCATGCTGATTGGGTGAGGTTTTATGTTGAAAAATTCAAAAATCGAAATTCGAATTTGGCATTTAAAAAGAAGAACCCAAATGTAAAACTCCCGCCTGATTACCTTATCTATGAGTCATTTCAATTAGATTATGAAAAGTATTACACTGAGGGCAAAGAAACCGCTCAGTGGCTTATAAATCACCTTTCGAAACACACCAACCTCAAAGACAAAAAGATATTAGATTGGGGTTGTGGGCCAGGTAGAATCATCCGACATCTACCATCCATCGTTGGCAATAATTGCAAGTTTTATGGAACAGATTACAATAAAGATTCAATAGCATGGTGTACTAAAAGCCTCAAAGGAATAAATTTTAATAACAACACTCTAAAGGCAGACTTACCTTATCCTGATGATTTCTTTGATGCAATTTATGGCATTTCAATTTTTACACATTTATCAGAAAAAATGCACTTTGAATGGAGCAAAGAATTATTGAGAGTTTTGGCTCCAGGAGGTATTTTATTTTTAACGATGCAAGGCGATAATTATAAAGCTAAACTCAGTGAAGACGAATTGAAAAAATTTGAAAGTGGAATGTTGGTCATTCGGGGAAATGTAAAAGAAGGACATAGGACTTATTCTGCATTTCAACCAAAAGCTTTTACTATTAAGCTTTTTGAAGAGGTTGAAGTACTCGAACACATCGAACGACCCATAAGGGGTAATTGGTACCCTCAAGATATTTGGATTCTAAAGAAGTGATTTTCTTTATTTTTTTGAACAAAAAATGAAACACATATAGTATTTATTTTTCTATCAAAAAAAATAACACGTATAATCACTTTGGCACAATATTCCTATATAGTATAGTATATCATCATACATTAAAAAATGATTGATTACCACAACTACGCTACACAAAATAAAACTCACAGAAGGTGAGTGAATTCAAAAGAAATATTGAGCATTAAACATACAATGAGAAGTACCCAGAGATTGAGTTAAACTATTTTAAACCGAGAAAAACTATTTAAGAAATTTCCTTTCTATTCTCCATTTTCCTAAGGAGAAGGTTTTTATTTCGGACCACTTATCTGGACTTCCTATTTAAACATTTTGGCTTGTTTTAATCTATGAGATCGGCAGGTCTCTATTTCAAAAATAGATCAGTTGCAGCGATGCGGCCTGGTATAGATTTGGGCAATCCCGACTTTGAGAAATTACGCACACACACACACACATTGAGAGACTTTTTTTTATTATGCTAAAAACTACATTAAACTCATGAAAAGATTTTATTGCGCTTTCCTGAGACGGAATGCAATCAAAAAAGGAGGCATACTAAAGCTGATAGCTTTTTCCCTTCTTTTAACGATAAGTGCTCTAATAACTGATGCAAAGGCACAGTGTACGGTTCAATGTAATCCTGATATCGAAATCTCTCTATTCAATAGATTAGATTTAACAATAACTCCAGAAATGGTCGTTTTTGACCCATATCAGAATTGTCCGGGAGCAAGTTTTGAAATCAAAGTATATGATAATCAAGGCAACCATACAGGTGATTTTGTAAATCATACCATGCTCAACGAAGCGATGACTTTAGAAGCAATCAATATTAATAATGGAATGAATTGCTTAGTTAATTTGAAAGTTGTTGATGAGTTGGCTCCACAGATTGGATGCATGGATGTGTATGTGAGTTGCGGCGATTCTATTCAGCCAGCGTTGATTGGTTTTCCTTCTGTTTCAGATAACATCAGTTTACTATCACAAAGTGATTTGTTTTATTCTGAGCAATTGGAAAATTTTCCATGCCTTCATACCGTAAACGGAAATGCAGTGACCTCTGTCGTGCATAGAAACTGGAAAGCAATAGACAGCAGTGGCAACCTTGGTAATTGTGTACAAGAGATTTACTTTTTGAGAAAAACACTAACAGATGTTGTTTTTCCGCTTGACCGAGATGGTTTTGATGCACCCTTCCTACAATGCGGATCAGATGATCCAAATGACCTTACCGTAGCCGGCGCACCTTCCATTGATGGCAACCCCCTTAGTAATTTTCATAATTGCGAAATCGCAATTTCATATAGTGATGATATACAGCCAGTCTGTGGCGGTGAAGAAAGGATTTTGAGACATTGGCAAGTGACAGATTACTGCATAGATAGTTCTTTGAATCATGTTCAAGTTATTCGTTTAAAAGACGTTTTGGCACCGACAATTGAAGTAGCTGATACATTGACATTCCGTATGGATGTGAATCAATGCGGCGCTACCATCACACTTCCAAATGCAACATTGACGGACAATTGTTCCAATGCAACTGAAAGCATTTTGTGGAGCTATGGAATGGGAGTAGGCCCTTATCCAAACGTTGCTCAAGGTTATCATCCAGTAACCTACAACGCAACTGATGATTGTGGAAATGTTTCTACTCAAACCTTGATTGTCTTGGTAGTTGATACACAAGTACCAACCGCAGTTTGTGATTTGAGTAAAGAATTATCCTTATTAAACGATGGAACTTCAACGGTCAATGCATCCACATTCGATGACGGAAGTCATGATAACTGTGGCATCGCATCAGTCGAAATTTCAAGAGATGGTGAGCCATACAATCAAGAAATCACATTCACTTGTGATGATATGGAAACACCAGTTCCAGTTGTTTTGAGAGTTACAGATGTCAATGGTTTCGAAAATACTTGTGATGTAAATGTCTCAGTTGTGGATAATATAAAACCACAATTAAGTTGTCCTGCGGCAATGCTAATCAATTGTACAGATGATGTAAATGATACTCAAATAACAGGGTTTCCAATTACTTCTGACAACTGTATGATTGATACCGTTACCTACGCAGACAATATGAGATTGAATGCTTGTGGAATCGGCTCAATCGATAGGCATTGGACTACAAAAGATAATAGTGGTAATGAAAGATCTTGTATCCAGTCAATTACCATTGAAGATAATACCAACATCTCAGTTGTTTTTCCAGACGATTATATGTCATACGAATGCGCAGCAAGTTTTAATCCTGATATAACTGGAAGACCAGTCATCAACGGTGAAAATTGCGAAGACTTAGATGTGGATTTTATTGACGAAATTTTCAACGATAATTACCCCGCTTGTCAGCGAATCGTAAGAACTTGGACGATAATTGACGGATGTGTTTATCAAGGTGGAACAGATGGAAAATGGGAAGACAAACAAACGATAGAGTTGATTGACACCATTGCTCCTGAGTTGATAACTATGGCAGATGTAATAGTCGGTGCAGGCAATTTTGAATGCGAAGGAACAGTCACCATTGCCGATATGATGGCGACCGACTGTAGCTCAAATATTTCAATTATAAATGACTCTCCATATGCAGATGATAACGGTAGCAATGCCAGTGGAACTTATCCGATAGGAGACCATTTTGTAACCTTTTCCGCAAGCGATGGCTGTGGAAATATGTCTCAGACAACATTGAAAATATCGGTAGAAGATAATAAACCACCAACACCAGTTTGTAATCGAGGAATCGCATTATCGCTCAATTCTGATGGAACGGTAGCTATACATACTTCGATAGTTTCCAACGGTGTTTGGGATAATTGCTCAGCCGCAGGAACCGTACAATTAGAGGTGACTCCAAATGTATTTACCTGTGGCGAAGTTGGTGACCAAACGGTAACCTTAACCGCAATTGATGAATCTGGGAATAGCGGATTTTGTACAACGGTGGTAACGATTCAAGATAACCTTGATGTTTGCAATGTTGATGAAAATATAGCAAGCATTGCTGGGAAAGTTCAGACGGTATCAGGTCAACCAGCAGTTCAAGTTTTGATGGGATTGACAGGTGGTGTGCCAAGAGGAATACAAACGAATACAGATGGAAGTTATCGTTTTGACGGTCTTCCAAAAGATAAAGATTACTCTGTATTGCCAACATATGATGTAGATATTGACGAAGGAGTGACAACGCTTGATTTAGTACTTGCGACCAAACATGTTTTGAATGTCGCTCGATTTACTTCTCCATATCAATGGATTGCAGCGGATGCAAATCGGTCTGGTACTATCTCTACACTTGACATTGTAGCAATTAGAAAAGTAGTACTAAAAGTAGAAAGTTCTTTTCCAAATAATACCTCGTGGAGGTTTGTTGATGCCAACCACATCTTCCCAGATGATACAAATCCTCTAACGGGTTTTGTGCCAGAAGCAGTGAGCATCAATAACTTAGCATGGAGTCACTTGAATACTGATTTTGTTGCTATCAAAGTAGGTGATTTGAATGGAAGTGCAACGCTTAATTCAGTAGGTACTATTGATGATAGAACCACTTTTAGAAAAGTAAAATTGACTACTGAAAATCAATTTTTGAAAAAAGATGAAACGGTCACTATACCAATCAAAGTGGAAAACGCTGAACAAATCAGCGGCTTCCAAATGACTGTTGAATTTGATAAAAATGCCCTTCAATGGAATGGCATTGAGTCCAGCGACTTTATTGAAATGAATAATGGAAACATTGGTCAAACAAACCTTGATGATGGCTTTCTAACAATTAGTTGGAGTTCAGAAAATGAAATCTCTATCCCAAAAACTGGAGTTTTATTTAACCTGATATTTAACACGAAAAAAGAAAGCGAAATAGGGGAGGTGTTGACCATAAATTCCAAACTTATAACAGCAGAATCATACGCTGCCAATGGAAATGATTTTGAAACAAAAGTAATTGATTTCGAAATTGAGAAAGTGGAAGCACAGGGATTAGAAATCGCAGCTTATCCCAATCCATTTTATGATGAAACGAACCTCGTTTTTCAATTGCAAAATGATGCAGATGTAAAACTGACACTGTACGATTTGAGTGGAAAACAGATTTCAATTAAATCTGATTTTTTCAAAAAAGGAAAAAATGAGTGGCGATTAAATCCATCGGATTTTAGAAATCATCAAGGTGTCATTGGTTACCAATTGATTACAAGTACTGGCCAAACCAAAAGTGGTAAGCTGGTAAGAATGAAACATTAAAAAAATAAGTTCAAAGTTGAAGTTTTTAAGTTGAATAAACTTTTAACATACAACTTTCAACTTCTAAGATATTGCATATTTAGATTTTGGAATGGTAGGTTGCTCTCTGTGAGAGCAGAGGCAACCCTTCTTTTTTCCAAACAGCAAAGAGATTTTGAGTTTAACATTTTGAGACGTAGTTTTTTAGCATAATGTGTTTTTGAGCGCACCTGGTTTAATTTTTAAATGGACTATAATTCTTTAACCTATTACACACAACACTAATGAATTTCTATGCACAACAAACTCAAACCAGGTGCAGCTCTTTTTTTTATTAAGAAAATATTTCAGCGGCATTTTTGATTTCATTTCAGCCGCTTCTTTTATACAAGAATTTTATACAACCAGTAAATACAAACATAGTTTGTGGTGCTTTTGATGCATTGCAAGCCTGACATTGGTTTACTTTTTCCCTAAAGACGGGCGGAAAGACAGCCAAACCACTTACACACATTTTTCTAACTATTTATTTAATTTTTAAATCATTTTATCCCATGAGAAAAACAGAGCTTACTAGCATGTTTAACAACTGGATTAAAAGTGCTTTTCCCTGGAAGAATGCTGTTAATTCCAGATCTGTTCAATTGGTCAGAGCTAGTTTGGTACTTTTTCTGGCATTTAGCTGGGCGCAAAATTCAACTGCCCAATGTACCTTATCTTGTAATCAAGCTGCGCAGGTATCGTTACCTGGTCCGGTAGCAGATTGTGAGGCAAACGTAACACATGACATGGTATTGACTTCAAGTTTGGCAGTTTGTCCGGGCTCAAAAGAAGTTTATATCTACAATTCAGCTGGCACATTGTTGCCACAGAGAACTTGGACAGATGCTTCATCTGTAACCCATGTTGGAACATTAGTAGATGAGACCTTCGAGGGTCTTACACTTACTGTAAATGTAAAAGATAATGCTACTGGCAACGAATGCTGGGGAGCAATTAAAGTTGAGGATAAATTAGGCCCAAGTATTACTAATTGCCGTGACACTACTTTATATTGTATTCAGGATTCACGTCCTGTAAGTGAAGGTGGTGAGGTAATCGATCCTGATTTTGATGATTGTATGGGGGCTTCTACTTTGATCATCAGTTATGTTGATCAAATTACAAACGGTACTTGTAGTGATCCTTTCTCTTCTTTGATTAGAAGAACTTGGAGAGCTACTGATACAAATGGAAATGTAGAAACTTGTGTTCAAACGATTACTTTAGATAAAGTAACTTTGGCAAGTGTGACTCCAATTTGTCCAACGAATGTTTCTTTAGATTGTGTAAACCCAAACAGTCACCCAAGTATTGAGCCAGAAGATACTGGATACCCTACTGTAATGATTGGAACAACAACTGTTGATGTTGTACCTGGTGCATCTGCATTCTGTTCTTTAGCAGCTTCTTATACTGATGAAGAATATGAATTATGTGGAATTGGAAGAAAGATTCTTAGAACTTGGACAATTTATGATTGGTGTACACCAATTGGCCCAGGAAATCCTTGGTCATGTATCCAAGTGATTAAATTTGAAGATGCTACGGCACCTACTATTTTGGGTGACCCATGTGCTGCACCTTTAGAGGCAATAACAAGCTCTCATGTTTGTAGTGCTGATGTAACCGTTCCACCGATCAGAACAAGAGATTGTTCAGATGTTAGTGTGAAGATTAGCTCTAATTTTGGAGTTATCAATGCCAACGGTGGTGTATTAGAAAATGTACCTTATGGAACACACTATATTAACTACATCGCAACAGATGATTGTGGAAATTCAACTACTTGTACAAGACAAGTAAACGTAACAGATAACGTACCACCGGTTGCTGTTTGTGATGAGTTTACAGTAGTATCTTTAACTTCTGATGGAACTGGAATTGCAAATGCTTCTACCTTTGATGAAGGAAGTAGCGATAACTGCGAGATAGGAAAGATGGAAGTAAGAAGAATGCCTGATAATTGTCAAGACACTACTTACTTCGATTCTTATGCTTCTTTCGAATGTTGTGATTTGGGCGATACGGTTCAAGTGATTTTCCGAGTTTTTGATAAAGCAGGAAACTACAACGAATGTATGGTAGAAGTTGAAGTACAAGATAAATTAGCTCCAGTCATCTCTTGCCCTCCTGGCAAAACAGTTGATTGTAGTGCTGATTTATTTAACCTTACAAGATTTGGAACGGCAACGGCGACGGACAACTGTGATGTCCTTGATGTTGAAGTAATCGATGAACGTAATGTTGATAATTGTGGAGTTGGTACAATTGATAGAATTTTTACTGCTGAAGATACAGATGGTCGTACGGCTGAATGTACGCAAGTAATTACTGTAACCAATTCAGATGTTTTCACGAGAGATGACATTGAATGGCCATTAGATTACACCACTGATATATGTGGAGCATCTACAGATCCGGATGATATCCCATGTGATTCATTGTTGTATTGCCGACCAGAATTAGCGACAAGCAATTGTGGACTTTTGGCAGTAACTTATACAGATCAAAATTTGCCAGTGAATAATTCGTGTGTGAAAATTTTGAGAAGATGGACTGTTATTGACTGGTGTCAGTATGATCCTAATGGTTCTTATATCGAAGGATATTGGGAATATACTCAGACAATTAAAGTTGCTGATCATGACGCTCCAGTATTGACTTGTGCAATGGATACTATCGGAATCGATAATATCACAGCAAGTTGTGTTGAGTTTCCAGTAACAATTCCACCGGTTTCAGCTTCAGATTGTAGCAATGATTTGGATTACGAAATTCGATTGGATTATGGAAATAATGGAAGAATTGATTCTATAACTACAGGAAACAACGCTTCTGGATTGTACCCGAATGGTTATACAAGAGTAATGTTTGTTGTAAACGACGGATGTGGTAACTCAAGTTTCTGCGAAGTAATCGTTTATGTAATTGACAGAAAGAAACCAACACCTGTTTGTTTCAATGGATTATCTGCTACTTTGATGCCTACGCCAAGTGGACATGGTCGAGTAACGCTTACTCCAATGATGTTCAACAACAAGAGTTTTGACAACTGTACACCAGAAGATAAACTTAAATTCAAATTGATTCCAGCAACCTTTGAATGTACTGAGTTAGGAGTTCAACTGGTAAGAATGGAAGTAACTGATTTAGCTGGTAATATGGATTTCTGTGAAACATTTGTTGATATCCAAGATAATATGGGTGTTTGTGGAGGCACAACACTTCGTATCGGTGGAGGTATCAAAGATGAAATGAGCGAAGGAGTCGAGAATGTAAAAGTTGATTTGAATATCAGTGGTTCATTCTTGAATAGCTACTCAACAGATGCTGCTGGAAATTACATGTTTGAAAATCTTCCAGTTGGAAATGACTATACAGTAACGCCAAGCTTGAACAGCGATGTGGCAAATGGAGTATCTACTTTTGATTTGGTATTGATGAGCAAGCATATCTTGAATGTATCTTCATTGGATTCACCATACAAGATGATTGCAGCTGATGCAAACCGTTCAGGTAGTATTACAACATTGGATTTGGTAGCAGTGAGAAAAATTATTTTGAGAGTTTCAAACGACTTTCCTAATAATAGCTCATGGAGATTTGTTGATAAAAACTTTGTGTTTTCAAACTCAGCAAACCCATTCATGGCGCCATTCCCAGAAGTAATGAATTACAACAATCTTGCTTCACCAATGGATATCAGTGATTTCATTGGAATCAAAGTAGGTGATGTAAATAATGATGCGACTCCAAACGCAATGCTTGGAATTGATGACCGTACTTTCAACGGTACAATGACTTTCGCAACTGCAGAGCAGACCTTTAATGCAGGTCAAACGATTGCAGTGCCTTTCACGGCAGATGATTTCTCAAGAATTATTGGATACCAATTCACGATGAATTTCGACACTGATGCACTTCAGTTGGTAGATATTCAAAAAGGTGAATTAGAAGGTTTGTCTGAATCTAACTTCGGTTTGACAATGGCGAACGATGGTATTATCACAACTTCTTGGGACAATTCAAAAACAACACTAAACGGTAAAACAGGTGAGCTGTTTACACTACACTTTCAAACAAAAGCTGCAGGAACACTAAGTGAATTACTAAATATTAGTTCACAATATACTGCTGCTGAGGCTTATGCCGAATTGGATGGTAGTGATTTGGAAAGCCGTGAAGTTACGTTGCGTTTCAATGAAACAGCGACGAACGGTAATGATTTTGTATTGTATCAAAATACACCGAATCCGTTTTCTCAAAATACAACAATTGGCTTCGTAATGCCAGAAGCTGGTGAGGCTACTTTGACAGTTTTTGACTTGTCAGGAAAAGTAATCAATGTTGTAAATGAAGAATACGCGAAAGGACATAACCAGATTGTAATTGGCAAAAATGATTTTGCTGCGACAGGCGTTCTCTACTACAGATTAGAGACTGCTGGACATACTGCAACGAGAAAAATGATTTTGGTGAAATAATCCAAAATTCTATAATAACAGAAACCTCCTCAGTAAGTAGGATGACTTAAATAATCGTCATTTTTGACAGAGCAGATTTTTCGCTAATCAAGGCAAAAAATCTTTGCGTAGCCTCGCTACGGAAATATTTTTTAACGAAGAATAGTGGAAAATTTGTTTGTCATAAAATAGGTCGATTATTTGAGTTAACCTACTTAACTTTGAGGGGGTTTCTGTTTTTTAATTTTAAAATAAAAAGGTTATGCGTTTAGTATATTTTATTTTCATTGGATGTTTATTTTTTTCATGTAAACCTAATGCTCCTGAAGCAGCAGTGGTCCAACCTGAAAAACCTGTTACTGAAGTAATTAAACCAGCGCCACCAGTGCTTCCAAACCAAAAACCAATTGATGGTGCATGGGCCGATTATTGGAACAAAATGCAAGAAGCTGCAAACTCAAAAAGTCGTTCATTGATGACATCTATGATAGCTTTTCCTTTTCCATTGGATGGTCAGATGATTACGGCAGAAAATTATGCGCCTTATCATAAAGAGGTCTTTGATAGAAATGTCATTCAAAAAATTAAAACAACTAAAGCGATTGATGTAGATTCCTACAAACTTTATGGCGCTGAGTATAAAAAATCTATGGCTAAACAATTAGGTTTAAAAGAAGGAGTGAAAGTCTATAAACTTGGAGTGATTAGATTTACTCAAGTAGAAGGAGTTTTAACTCCAGTAGGTACTGATTTTTACCATTTTCCAAAGTTTGAAAGAGGTGGTTTTCGTTTAGCATGGATTGAAAGATCGAAATTGTAAATTCTATTCAATCAATTTATTCTTTCGAAGATTATGGATGGTCTTTTTTGCTTTTGATTTAAAACCAGCCGATTCATGAGGCATGAATTCTTCTAAAAGAAGTCTCAGTTCATTGGCCAAGTCTGGCTCTTTGAAACAGATATTGTACAGATTGCTTATCGCATGCGCTCTAATGGCAACTGCTTCCGATCTGTTTTCTAAAGCATCAAAACAGATATCTGCTAATTCTCCAATAAATTTATCGGGAACATCAATTTCAGAAAGAATAACGAGCATGTTCCTCTTATAAGCATCATGAATTGGATTCCTCAGTTTTGAAATAACTGCTTCAAGATACGGTAGTATTAGACTTGGTTCTTTCTCATAACAATGCCTAACGACCCAACTACCACGTTGAACTACTCTATATTCATCGTTTAGAATTAAGTTCATCAACTCATCAAACTTTGTAGGATCCGAATCAATGAATTCTGTAATTCTAAGCGTCTGCGCTTTAGAATGTTTTTCCAATAATGCTTCTTTAATATCCACTTCTCTTTCTAATATTTTGATTTGAAAAGTTGAAATCTTCTTAGAACTTTCAACATCGAACCTTCAACTTAAAATAGAATAGACCACTCGGTTAACCGAGCAGTCTCAAATCTACTAGACTTTCTTTTGAAATTGGTTGTAGAGCAACAAGTATTTATTTTTGAGCTAATTGAGGCAAAAAATCTAAGCATAGCCTTAGCTATGGTTCTATTTTTTAACACGAAGTAGCTTAAAAAGAAATGATTGTTTGCATGCAATCTATTTCAAAAGAAAGTCTAACACTTTTCTACAAATTATTCATTCATCATAACAAGTATGATAAACTAAAAAGTGGAGATCAAATTTGGAATAATAAAAGCCGATTTACATTCTTTGGGATCGGTTGTCCGTGGGAGGAGAATTTGTAGGTGTGTGGTCTTTCGTTGAACTCTGATGTTTAGTGTAAAAATGTTCGGCTTAGTAGTGCATTTAGTGTGTGTCTATTCGCAGAAAAAAGTAGTTTTTCTTAGTAACGACTTGTTTTTTGTGAACCAAAATTGGCTGCAAGAACAAGAACGCCACCTACTACGAATGCTGCAGATGCAATGTAAAGAATCAACATAAATCTCAAAAGTTTAAAGTATTCTCTAATACGGTTTCTCAATTGTAAAAAACAAATACATTGTTATTTTTTACGTAGTATCTTCAAAGGATTCTTCCGGGTCGCTAAGATTGGAAAAAAATATTTTATTACAAAATGAATTTTCCCTTTTCTAATGAATTGTTAATATAGTAAATGAATCCTTAATGCACTATTTAGACCATCTATGGTAGATATGTCACAAATTTCTAATTAAAAGTTTTTTAAAAAGCCTTTAAAACAAACTCCCAGCAACACTCGGCGTTGGAATATTCAAATGCTTATAAGCTTTAGGAGTTGCTTCTCATTCGATAATATAGTTATCCAAGGCAAGTAGTTCATTAATTTCTTCATCTTCCATGATATGTTTTGGAATTCCAACACAACTTAGGAAGATCTGGCTATTGAAGAATTTATCGAAGTCATAATTCTTCTCACAGTCGTAATTGAAAAAGCCTATTTGAAATGAGGTAGAATATTCATTGAGTTTTCCTTTTTCATTTATACTGCCATTAAATAGTGGAATTAATTGGTTGTCAGACCAAAGAACAGTTTTATTTGAAACCGTTGGATACGAAGAAATGGAACCTTCAGCGCCCAAAGTGTGAACATCAATTCCATTAATGGAGAAATATATACTATCGTTATTTAAAACATTAGGTAGTTTTCTATCAAAAATCAAACTATAGTTAGCTAATTCTTTTTCATAAGTTCCTTCGGCGGTGTCATCTTTGGTTAAGTTATAAATAAAACAACCATTATGGAGTTTAAGACTAAGAAGTTCAGGTGAACCATCTGAGGAACTAACACCATTTTCGAAAGGCTTCATTTTTCTTTGAACTGTTGCCGAATATAAAGTGTAGTGAGAATTGTCAGTGTTCATTGAAAAATTAAAGTTTCCAATGATCTCGTTTCCCATGGCTCTCAAGTAAGAATTTATCTTTTCATCAGGTTTAGAATATTTTACCAATACGTGATCTTTCGGAACCTCAATTTCATTGAACGGTTTTTCAATTTCAGTTGCAAAACACGAGGCGAATAAAATGCAGATAGAAAATGATATAAACTTAAATTTCATAACAAGTGGTTTTAGTGAACTCCAAAATAGTGTTTTTCTTAAATTCAGAGTTAAGCTTTTTACTTTTTAAGAGAATTTTAAAAAATAATATCAAAACAAACTCCCCGCAACACTCGGCGGCGGAACATTCAAATGTTTATAAGCCTTCTGAGTCGCCTCTCTTCCTCTTGGTGTTCGTTGCAGATAACCTTCCATGATTAAAAATGGCTCGTGCACTTCCTCAATTGTGCCTGCCTCTTCGCCTACCGCAGTTGCGATGGTGCTAATCCCAACTGGCCCACCTTTAAACTTATGAATGATGGTTGAAAGAATTCGATTATCCATTTCATCCAAGCCACTTTCATCTACGTTGAGCGAAGACAGTCCGTACTTTGCGATTTCAATATCGATTTCTCCGTTTCCTTTTATTTGCGCGAAGTCGCGGATTCTTCTCAAAAGCATGTTGGCGATACGAGGTGTACCTCTACTTCTTCGAGCGATTTCGGAAGCACCATTTTCAGTAATAGGAATTTTTAAAATACCTGCCGAACGTTTGATGATGCCCACTAATGTTTTAATATCGTAATAAGCCAATAAACAATTGATACCAAATCGCGCACGCATCGGAGCAGTCAAAAGTCCCATACGAGTCGTCGCACCCACTAATGTAAATGGATTCAAGTTGATTTGAATACTTCTTGCATTTGGGCCACTATCAATCATGATGTCGATTCGATAATCTTCCATGGCAGAGTAGAGGTATTCTTCTATCACGTTATTGAGTCGATGTATTTCATCAATAAAAAGGACATCGCCCTCGTCCAAATTGGTAAGCAAACCGGCTAAGTCACCTGGTTTTTCCAAAACTGGACCAGAGGTCATTTTTAGATTCGTTTCCAACTCGGTCGCGATGATGTAGGAGAGGGTCGTCTTCCCAAGCCCAGGAGGGCCATGTAGTAAAACATGATCTAGCGCTTCCCCACGTTGTTTAGCGGCAGCTATGAATATCTGTAAATTTTCAACAAGCTTATCCTGACCTGAGAAATCTTTTAACATCTTCGGACGCAACGCTCTTTCGACTTGTTGGTCTTCAACGTTTAGATTTTCTGCATCAGGATTTAAGTTCGGATTTTGCATTAAAGTTCTTAGTTGAATGTTGAATGTTATAAGTTGAATGTTTCCCTCACGACTTAGAGGAACGCGGATCAGCCACGGCGGACAGGTGACACGGATGAACGCAGATTTTCGCGGATTTTGACAACTGCCAACTGCAACGAATGAAATTCGTGAACTGCCGACTGCCAACTGAAAAATTGTTAGTCTGGAATCCCTTCTCCAACCCAAATCACCTTCCCTCTTCCCATCGATTGAATTTGCTCATAACAAAGATCGTGATCATTATTTACTATTTCACAAACCAATTGTCCTTTACAATCATAGGCAAAGCTATTTGGTTTTGCTTGAATGAAGTACAAAAGTTGATCATTATATGGATATTTTGTGATACGCATTGGTTTATGCTTTTCAATCAATCCGTTCATCCATTTTACTTTTGGAGGGTTATTGGTATCAATGCAATTGTCTTTGGGAGCTGCTCCGTCCAAGTTTTTGATACAAGTGATGTTGACCATCATATCTTCTGCTTGGCAAATGCCAAAACTTACTTCTTTATTTTGAACATAATCAAAAGCGATTTTTGCACCATCAACCAATTTGAATCTCGAATCTGAAACTTCAACTGGCAACAAGAGTTTACCATCTTGGGTCTTGATGAGGAACTTGCAACCATCCAAACCAGTCATGTCTTTTACGGTTCCGATGGTTTGACAATCGCCACTTGGAGCAGTCGATTTGGTGGTGTCGCAACTGTAAAAGTTCCAAATAAGTAGATTTAGCACCAAAAACCTTGAAAAAAGTCTCATTTTAGTAAAAGTTTATACATTAATTTTTTCTGTATTTCTATAAGAGGACTACTTTTGTGCGCTTTTAGATAAGAGCATCTTTATATTTTAAAATTAAGCTGCAAAGTAGCACACTAACCAAATTTAATTTCAATTAAAATAGTTATAAAAATATGTCAGGAACAAAAATAACGATTAGTAGAAGAAAAAAACTACAAGTACCCAAAGATCCTATCATTCCATTTATCGAAGGTGATGGTATTGGACCTGATATTTGGGCTGCAGCACAAAAAGTATTTGATGCAGCTGTAGAAAAAGCTTATGCAGGTGACCGCAAAATTCACTGGAAAGAAGTGTATGCTGGTCAGAAAGCATTTGATAAAACAAAAGAATGGTTGCCACAAGCAACTTTGGATGCATTGACGGAGCATAAAGTTTCAATCAAAGGACCATTGACGACTCCAGTAGGTGGCGGTATTCGTTCTTTGAATGTAGCGATTCGTCAGAAGTTGGATTTGTACGCATGTGTACGTCCAGTGAAATGGTATAGAGGTGTTCCTTCTCCAGTGAAGAAGCCAGGTTTGGTAGATATGACTATCTTCCGTGAAAACACGGAGGACATCTATGCAGGTATCGAATACTTGCACGGAACGGAAGAGAACGAAAAAGTAAAGAAATTCTTAATTGAAGAAATGGGTGCGACGGGTATCCGTTTCCCTGATACTGTTTCTTTGGGTGTGAAACCAGTTTCTAAAGAAGGAACGGAGCGTTTGGTTCGTGCTACTATTAATGATGCATTGAAGAACAAAAAAGTAACTTCTGTAACTTTGGTTCACAAAGGAAACATTATGAAATTTACGGAAGGTAAATTTAAAGAATGGGGTTACCAATTGGCTAAAGACGAATTCGGTGCAGTAGACTACGAAGGTGGACCTTGGCAAGTAATTGAGCACAAAGGCAGACAAATCATCATCAAAGATGTGATTGCAGATGCCTTCTTGCAGCAAATCATTTTGCGTCCATCAAGCTACGATCACATCGCTACTTTGAATTTGAACGGTGATTATATTTCTGATGCATTGGCAGCAATCGTTGGTGGTATCGGAATCGCTCCGGGTGCAAATATCAACTACGATACAGGTATCGGAGTATTCGAAGCAACACACGGAACTGCTCCTAAATATGCAGGTCAAGACAAAGTGAATCCATCATCAGTAATCCTTTCAGGTGTAATGATGTTTGATTACTTAGGTTGGGGTAAAGCTGGTAAATTGATTGAAAAAGGAATCAAAGGTGCAGTGAAAAGTAAGCGCGTAACTTATGATTTTGAGCGTTTGATGAAAGGAGCAACTTTATTGAAGTGTTCTGAGTTTGGTGATGAGATCATCAAAAACATGTAAATACAAACCACTTTTTTGGTTTAGAAATAATAGAGCCGCTCCAATTTTGGAGCGGCTTTTTTTGTTTTAACAAATGAAGTCATTTAATTGTAAATTTTTGACAAACAATTCTTTTTGTAATTTTGAAGTAGTTCGAAAAACTAATTTTAAAACTATGAGAAGGCAAATACTTGAAAACAGGGTGCGTATTCTGTTTCAACAACTTGAACTCATTCGATTATATCGTCTCGATTTTGTAAACGAAATTAGGGGAGAAAGGAGTGGATGAATTGGTAGACGAAATATTAGATGAGATTAATTTTTGTAACCAAGAAATCACTTTACTTGACTCAAAAAAATAATAACATGGAAGACAAAATCAACATAAAAAAACACATAAAAGACATTTCCGAAAATTTGAAGGAAATAGGTCAAGGGATAAGAAATTCAGATCTTTCTTCCGAAGATACGACAGAGATCAAATTTGGTCTTTTGAAAGCTGAAATGGAAGCCTACAAAATCAAATTAGAACCTAAAATTGATGCGTTGTATCTTGAGCAACCGTCTATGATGCCACGAGATGTTTTAATGCAAATGTATCAGCATCTTCGACCGGAAGTTTCTCAATCTTTACTGCCAGATTTGACTAATTTTATTTTGGAAAGGTGGGATTTGAACAAGCAGAAATCAGCTGCGTGAATCCAGTATAGACCATTTTTATTTGGTTTAAAAAATATAAGCCGCTTCAGTTTTGGAGCGGCTTTTTTTGTTAAAAAAAATCACTTCAACTTACTCTGAAAATACTTCACCTTATCCGTTTTCTCTATCACTTCATAAATACTAATAATTTCAGCAATTTCAATTTTGGAAAGAGAATCCTCTCCATTTTTCAAAAGGTCAGAGAGGCGTGTGTTTAAATTCCTTTCAGTTCGAATTTCTTTGCTGCAATTTTTACAATTGACAGATTTCGCATAAACCCAAAATTTTAGCACTTCGTACCAATGCCTTTTTTCTTCTTTTGTAAAAATGTAATCATCGCCACAAGTTTGACAAGTACGACTTTCGTCGAAATAGGCGAGGTGGTAGAAAAATGATCCATGCTGTAATTTCGGATTAGCGAGGATAGCTTTCTTTTTGGCCAAACAACTGTCGCAAGCATAATAGTGATGGTATTCCAAAAAATTATCGAATAACTCATGACCTTCCGCTATCATCAGATGTTTGCTTACGGTTCTAAATTCAGAACGATGTAAACTCGTTTTGCAGGAAGGGCAAAATACCGTTTTTTTCTTTTTCATATTGAATGCGAATCAAGAGCTAAATAAAACGCAGAAGTAGTTTCGTAAGTTTGTGGAATGCGACTTCTACAACTTATTCAACTGTACTTCTACGTGTGCGAAATATACGAAGAAGAATTACAATGGCACTGTATACGCTTTACGAAGAATCAAAAGGAACCAGATTTTAGTGACCAAGAATTATTAACGACCTATTTGTTTTCAGTGGCTTATGAGCGAAGATTCAGGGTGAAAGATATTTATGATTACACTTTCCATCATTTGCTGGATAGTTTTCCTGAGCTTCCAAGTTATGCTGCTTATAATTCCCGATTGAATCGATTAGCATCCGTATTTCCTGTTTTAGTGGAACGATTGTCCAATAAGTATGGGGCAATTGCAAACGAGCAAAGTTTAATTTCTTTAACTGATTCAATGCCCATTATTACTTGCAGTGGAAAAAGAACAGGCAAGGTTGCACCTGAATTATGTGATAAAGGTTATAACTCCACGAAAAGAATGTATTTCTTTGGAGTAAAATTACACGGCATTGGTTTTTACAAAACAGGAACGCTCCCAATTATGGAATACCTAAAAGTAGGTGTAGCGAGTGAACACGATTTACAAGCACAAAGACAATTGTTAGAAGGACTCAAGAACCGAGTGGTACTCGGAGATAAAGCGTTTAGTGATAAAGAACTTAAAAATTCTCTAGCTTGTTCAGGTGGAGAATTATTAACGCCAGTTAAATATAAAAAAGGACAAACCCTACAAGACAAACAGAGACATAAAGCAGCTGATGACCTGTATTCTAAGGCTGTTTCAAAAGTCCGACAGCCAGTTGAATCATTTTTCAATTGGCTCATTGAACACACTGATATTCAAAGAGCTGCAAAAGTAAGATCAACAAAAGGACTCATTGTTCACATCTTTGGCAAAATTGCCGCTGCTATCATTTTATTAAATGAGCCTAATTTTAGCTCTTGATTCGCATTATTAATAGCCAATCTCAAATAGATAGCTTCTCCATTCTTTACCCAGGCTGTACCGTCATTGATGGGAATTTGGAAATAATTCAACTGGTTGGCATCACAAATTTTGATGGACTCAGCCAGATTGATTCTATCAAGGGTTCTTTTAATTGTAGTTTTTGTGAAGCATCCACTTTAGAAGATTTAGAAAATCTAAGCTATATCGGCAAGACCTACAGATTGTATAGATACTTAGATACACTAGTGACCGGGCCAATAAACCTAACAAATATTGGAGGAAGTTTTATTGCAGAAGACGGGTATTCAATTCGCAACTTTGGTGGTCTTCGTAACTTAGAAACTATTGGTAATCGGCTTTTCGTACAAAATGCTCAACTGCTTGATGGCTTTCATGGATTCGAAAGTTTGAGCTACATCGGTGGTGAACTAAAAACGCAACAATGCTTTAATTTACATTCCTATGCAGGACTTGAAAGTTTAGATTCGATCGGTGGTGGGCTATCAATGCTCTCTGATGACATCACAGATTTGAATGGACTCAGCAATCTAAAAAAGGTTGGAGGGAATTTATTCATTCAAAATCAAACCATTTTAACCGACCTTTCTGGATTGGAAAATTTAAGATCGGTTGGCGGACTCGGACTCGGTGTCAATAAAGAATTAGAAAATATTGATGCACTAAAAAATTTACAAAAAGCAGAAAGTATTGGACTTGTCCAACAACATAAATTAGAAGTATTGGATTTCAGTCAAGTGACCAATCTTCGTGAGTTATCAATTAGCTTATGTGATGGCATTACGACCTTGGACAAAATACCAACGATGGTCGATAGCGCAGATTTAGAAATCAGTAATTGTGACAATTTCAATGGGATCATCCCAGGTAATATCGTGCTGGCAGAAAGCATTAGAATTTCTAATAATGATAAACTTTTAAGTTTAGAAGGACTTGAACAACTTGAGGAAGTAACGAAGAACATATCAATTGGTAGTTCTTCGTTAATTGACAATCTTCAACCTTTTCAAAGCTTAAAATCTGTTGGTAGCGAACTTGTCATCGGATATTTAGATAACTTGGTAAATCTGAATGGTTTAGAAAATCTTGAAAGTTACGGTTCACTAAAAATTTGGAGCAACGATAATTTAGAATCAATCGAAGCAATTAGAAATGCAAGAGTTGTAAAGAATTCTAACTTCATTTTTGAAAGTACTGTTCAAATCACCAACAATCCGAAACTCGGCATTTGTGATTATCCCAATATTTGCAATCACCTTGGCTCCGCCTCAACGCTAAGACTAATCGAAAACAATGCTACTGGCTGCGCAACAGAACAAGAGGTGCTTGATGAATGTGCCAACAATTTTATCGATGTATATTATCAAGTTTATTTCGATATCAATCAAAATGGAGTTAAGGAAATGGAGGAGCCTATTTTGCCTCAAATTCCGATTAAGTTAGATCCGATTGGCTTTACAACTTTTTCAGGAAGAGACCGACCAGGGGTCTCTTTTTTAGAAAATAAGGATTATGAATTTAGTATTGATTTAAAATATCCTTGGGCAAACTCGACGCCTGATACCGTTCGGTTTTTAGCGTCGCAAACAGATACTGTTTCTTTTGGAATTTATCCAACTGAAAATATTTCTGAATTGGTTCCAAGTATTTATATATCAAATACCCGATGCAACGAGGTAGCAGTCTTGGAAGTGAGTCTCAACAATTTTGGAACAACTATCGCCGACGGATTGCTCAGCATAAAGATTGATAGCCTCATTGATTCTTTACAATTCATCGACCTGCCAGATGTCAATTTGAGTGACTTCTTATTGGGTTGGAATTTTGAAGAATTAGTTCCAGGTGAAGTATTGACCAAAACCCTAAAATTCGTCATGCCAGGGCCACCTGACATTTCAGTTGGACAGGTTTTAAAACTTAGAACGTTTTCATTGTATGACGACATCCTTAGCAACCACCGGACTACTGAATTTGAGTACGACAAACAAATACTTTGTTCGTACGATCCCAATGACAAATTGGTTTCACCCAATAGAGAAATTCAAGTTTTCGAACCACCACGTGAATTAAACTTGACACTTTTTGATGAAGTATTAACCTATACCGTTCGATTTCAAAATACTGGAAATGATGTCGCTTACGACGTCGTAATTCGAGATACTTTAGATGAAAATCTCGACATAGAATCTTTCCGATTTTTGAACACCAGTCATTATGAAGTTTTGGACATCAAAATAGAAGATGATCGTTTTCTAACTTTTGAATTTAAGGATATTTTCCTTCCTGATTCGACTGCCAATTTTGACGAAAGTCAGGGATACATTTCCTACCAAATCAAAGCAAAAGAAAATCTAATGGAGGAAACTCCTATTCGAAATTCTGCGAGTATTTATTTTGATCTAAACCCACCTATTGTTACTAACACTACGGAGAGTGTGATGGTTAGTCAATTTCCTACTTCTGGCACACAAACTATTGATAATCAATTAAATGTAACACTCTCCCCTAACCCAACATCAGGTCAAATTTTCTTTAAAGGTAATAATTTGCAAAAAGCTAAAATCACTGTTGCCGACCTCACAGGCCGCATTCTTTTAGCTGAAAAACTGAATGGCTCTAATACAATTGATTTGCCTTCAAATGTAAAAGGGATGCTTTTTGTAAAATTAGAAACAGAAGAAGGAATCGCGGTGAAGCGGATTATAAAACAATAACAATAATGAATGATACGGATTACCATATCCGCCTCATTCATTTTGTAGAGCTTAGATAAATGAAAACCCCTATCTTTGCAAGAAAGCTTTACAATGAAAAAACCGATTATCCTACTTATTTTTTTTTCGTTTTTACTAAATGGAATCATTGCACAGTCCTGCTTTCCTAATGGCATCAACTTTTATAAACAAAGTGACATCGATGAGTTTGTGGTTAATAATCCTACCTGTAATATAATTTTAGGGGATGTAGAAATTTGGCCAATAGAGGGAGAAATCAACAACCTCGATCCACTGAATCAGATAACAAAAATTGGAGGTACGCTTAAATTGACGGACCTGCCAATGGTAAACTCGTTTGATGGGCTGCAAAATATTGATTCAATTGGCGGTTCTCTTTTTATGAATAGATTGCCAACTATGGAAAACCTTAACTCTTTCCGCAATCTGAAAACAATTGGAGGTGGATTGAGCATCGCAGATATGGAAAATCTAAAGTCATTGGATGGCTTACAAAATATCCAAAAAATAAATGCTCAATTAGGGCTCATTCGTTGTGAACAATTGGAGACACTCAACGGACTCAATAATTTAGACTCGGTTGGATGGTATCTTGAAATTTACGGTAATAAAATCCTGACTTCATTAGAAGGTTTAGATAATCTAAAGTTTATTAATTTCTATTTAGAAATCATCAATAACGAGAGCCTTTTGGATTTTTCAGGAATGGAATTGACGAACCACATTGGCGGAGGACTTAGGATTGAAGATAACCTTGTGTTAAAATCTTTTAACGGGTTAGGAAATTTAGATACCATACAACGTAAATTTAAGATTTCGGGCAATAATGAACTTGTAACATTTGATGGACTAAATACTTACATAAAACCAGACACACAAGTCGACATTTCCGAAAACTCAAAACTCACCGTTTGTAACCAACCATTCCTTTGCGATTTTGTCAATAGAGATTTTGATGAGTTTGTTATCATTATAATCAGAGACAACGATGAGAATTGCAATTCATTTGGAGAAGTCTTTGTCAGTTGTGACCCAATCAAAAGATGTGCCCCTAACGAAATATATTTTACTGAACAATCAGAAATTGACAACTTTATTATTGAAAACCCAACATGCAAAGAAGCATTTGCCCACCTCACCATAAATGATGATATTCAATTTCAACAAATCACCAATCTAAAGGGCTTTTCAAATTTAGAAATACTACACACTGGCATCACAGTCTATCAAACAAAAACCACAACACTTGAGGGTTTAGAAAACATCAAGTATTGTAGATCAATGGATATTTATGAAAATCCACAACTTGAAAACGTTGATCATTTAAGCAAACTGACAAAGGCATATCACATCAATATATCTGATAATCAATCGCTTACAAATGTAGATGGCCTTACCAATTTAGATACGATTCTCCAGGACATCAGTATCAGTTTTATGGATAACTTCATAGATACAAAAGGACTTTCGAATCTCAAATATGTTGCTGAATTTCTTTCTTTAAATGATTTACCTGCGCTGGAAGATCTGGGCGGTTTCCCAAATCTGGAATACGTAGGAGAAAGAGTGGATATCGATTTTACTGGTTTAACCAATATCTATGGTTTCGAAAAATTGACCAATGCAAATTGGTTGAGATTCAATGAAAATCCAAACATCGAATCGTTTTCAGGTTTTGGAAATTTAACCGCCATTGAGCATATAGAAATGCGTAATACTTTAGGAGCAATGAATTTTGATGCTTTTCAAAATTTAGATTCCATACGAGGCGATTTATTATTAAAAGACAATGAAAAAATAGTTGACTTCAAAGGTTTTCCGAATCTAAAATTTATTGGTCATCAGCTCTATTTTAATGAACACCCCAATATAGAAGCTATCACTGGTTTCAACAATTTGACTTATGTAGAACGAGGTATCCAAATCCAAACCGAATCACCTTTATTGAATGACCTCTCTGGTTTTTCAAATCTAAGTTACACAGGCGTTTTGACCATAACTGACAATCCCGGAATCGATAATTTATCATTTTTGAATCTTAATAAGATTGGAAATAGTCTTAGTATCCAGGACACAAAATTGATCAATTTGGATGGGTTTGAAAATGCAGATTTGACAAACGCGACCAATGTCGTTTTATGGAACAATCCCAATTTAGAATTTTGTAGCAACACTCCTATTTGTCGATTTGCCTTGGCAGGTGGAGACCTGCAAATTCAAAATAATGCTATTGGTTGCAATACCAGAAACGAAATTTTGAACGACTGTAGTCTTGATTTTGCTAAACTTAGATACGCCACTTTTTATGATAGAAATCAGGATGACATCCGTCAATCGGGCGAACCTTTTCAGCCTGACATTCAAATTGAAATTCCTTCTGAAAATTTAAACTTAGTCGGAAGGATCGATTCGCTTGGTCTTACTTTTTTGAGATTTGGAAATTACGATGTGGTGCATGTTCCTACCGCTAATTGGCAGTTAACGTCAACAGCTTCTATCCCTATCTCATTTGATTCAAACACAGATTGTGATACCATTCTTTTTGGTGTTTACCCGCAAAATTTAGTTTCCGAAATCACCCCAATTATCAATGCACCAAGAGCACGTTGTAATGAAACAATCTTCGTTAGCCTTTCGGCAAAAAATAGTGGGAACACCTTTACGGATGGAATTTTATGGATTGAATTAGATTCAAATTTACAAGCCGTTCTTTTCAATATTCCACCAGATGATTCTATTGCGAATTATACTTATGGTTGGAAATTTTCAGACTTAGCTCCTGGGCATATTTATGAGCAAATCATTCAGGTAAAAATTCCAGGGCCGCTTGATTTCATGTTAGGCGATGAATTGATTTTCAATGCATATTCGGATTTTTCAGATGATGTTGGCAATCATACTTCTTCCACATTCAGGTATCATACTATTCTTCGTTGTTCTTATGATCCAAATGATAAATTGGTCAATCCTTCCAGAAATGGAAACTACACCTTATTTGAAGAGACGCTCATTTATACCATCCGTTTTCAAAATACGGGAAACGATGTAGCCTATGATGTAAAAATTACAGACGTGCTGGATGAACATCTCGAACCTTCCACTTTTCAAATTTTGAATAGCAGTCATTATGAAGTTTTAAGTACAATAATCGAAAACGACCGATACCTCATTTTCGAATTCAAAGACATCTTTTTGCCAGATTCAACCGCCAATTTCGACGAAAGTCAAGGCTTCGTTTCTTATCAAATTGAACCTAAAAATGCGCTTTCAGAAAACACGCCCATCAACAATACGGCAAGTATCTTTTTTGATTTTAATCCACCTGTTGTGACCAACACCACCGAGAACATTATGGTAAGCGAGTTACCTACTTCAGGCCTGCAACCTATTGATAACCAGTTGAATGTATTGCTATACCCCAACCCTACAGATGGAAAAATTTACCTCTCAGGCAATAATTTGCAAAATGCAACTGTCATTGTATCAGACCCAACTGGTCGCATTCTTCAAGTTGAAAAACTGAATGGGACCAACTTCATTCACCTACCTGAAGAAGTAACTGGTTTGCTGTTTTTAAAAATCGAAACGGAAGAAGGAACGGCTATCAAACGAGTTTTGAAATTTTAAGAAATCATAGTTAGTCGATATTTTTAAAATATCGACTAACTTAACATCTCCCCCCTTTCGAAACAAATCACCTCTATTTCGTTGAAATAGAGGTGATTACCATTTAAAACCAATTCCATAAAGATATCAAAAAACTATCCATGAGAAAACCGATTACACTTCTACTCTTTTGCATTGCATTTATTGGAAGCCTATCAAGCCAAAGTTGCTTGCCCAATGGCATCAACCTAACCACCCAAGCACAAATAGATGCCTTTCCAACAGACTATCCAAATTGCACGACTGTTGAAGGGCGCCTCAGAGTTCGAGTGGTCAATTCAAATAGTCTGACGAATCTAAGTGGTCTTTCACAAATCACTGAAGTGCAAGGAGATTTACATCTCGAATTATCTTCCAGTGGAGCGACAATGATTGACCTTCAAGACTTGAGTAATTTGACAACAATTGGTGGTTCACTGATTATCCTCAATTCTG
Organism: uncultured Saprospiraceae bacterium; assembly: GCA_937930815.1. Taxonomy (GTDB): domain Bacteria; phylum Bacteroidota; class Bacteroidia; order Chitinophagales; family Saprospiraceae; genus JAGQWW01. The sequence continues at coordinate 27,952 of CALHBQ010000165.1, forward strand.
AAAGTTTAATAAACCTGAATGGTCTTCAAAACCTGACCACTATTGGCGAAGGAATAAGTATTGTAAATAATGATGCCCTTCAATCACTGACTGGTTTAGATAATTTGAAACGAATAGAGAATAAAATCTCAATCAGTTCTAATCAAAACCTAAGAAACCTAACCGGACTTGGTGGACTTGAGTATTTGGGCGGCTATCTCAACGTTGATGTAATAGAAAATTTTGAAGGCTTCGCTCCATTGGATACGATTAAGGGTATAAATTTAGAAGGGAGTTTTATTGCTTCCACGGTTGGCTTGGAATCCGTTACTTTTATCAAAGAACATCTGATTGCGATAGCTTGTCCATTGCTACCAAATTTTGAAGGCTTCGCAAATTTAAAAAAGATTGGAGGCAATTTGTACATCGAGCGCGTTCAAGGCTTAACTTCATTTTCACTGCCAAGCCTCGAAGAAATAGGAGGAGAGCTTTCCGCCTTAGAAAACGAATCTCTTAAAAATTTTGAAGGTTTAGAAAATCTAAAATCCATCAATGAATTAAGTATTAGTAGTAATCCATCCTTAATAAATTTTGAAGGTCTAAATGCTTTACAGTCGATCAATCGGGGAGCTATTATTAACGATAATGGAGTCCTGATCAATTTTGATGGATTCGACAATTTGGTCATTGTTGAAAATGAATTCGAAATCACAAATAACAGCCTACTCGAATCTATTACTGGCTGGGACAATGTGGAGATTACTTCCGATAACTTTGTAAGCATTACTCAAAATCCAAACCTTTCCGTTTGTAATGCATTAGGGATTTGTAACTACCTGACCGCTAATCAACCAATGCCAAATAATTTTCTAATTACAGATAACGCCGTTGGCTGTAATAGCCCGGAAGAGGTTTTGCTTTCATGTGATACTGAAATTTGCCTTGCGGCGGATACCGATTTTACCACCCAGCAACAAATAGATGATTTTCTAATTCAAAACCCAGATTGTAAAACGGCAATTTCGAACATCAGAATTTTCGGAAATGACATTACAAATATTGATGGATTGATAAATATTGACTCCATCGAAGGAAGTTTAAAAATGTTTAATCTCCCGAACCTTCAAAACCTAAATGGTTTTTCTAATTTAAGAAAAGTTGATGGGTTGATAGAAATTTCTAACCTTCCACTTCCAAATTTTGAAGGTTTAGAAAAACTTGAATACGTTGAAGGTTTAGAATTTGCTTTCAATTCGAATACAAATTTCATAGGACTTTCTGGGTTGAAAAGAATTGGCAATTCAGGGCTAACGATACGGGACAATGAGAATGTCATTTCCAATGTAGGTTTTGATAATTTAGAAACCATAGAAGGGATTCTTTACTATGCGACTAATGCTTCGTTTCAAAATATGGACGGCTTCCCTGCTTTGAAAGCAGTAGATGGAGAAATCACGTTTAACGAATTCCTAACCACTATTTCAGGTCTCAATGCACTTGAAAGATTCTCGGGTAGTTTCGGTTTTTTCTTAGGTAATCTTTCTGATATCAGTGGCTTCCAAAATCTACGTGCGATTGATGGAGATATATTTTTAAGTATTTCTTCGACCAATGGATTATCAGTAACGGGTTTCAATAACTTAGATTCAATTGGAAATGATTTTAGACTTGACAATTTATCTTCTGGCATTTTAGACCTATCAGGTTTCAATAATTTAAAATACGTTGGAAGAGATTTTAAACTTGAAAATATTCTTCTTTTTGACAACCCCGGCTCATTCAGCGGTTTCAATCAATTGCATACGATTGGCAATGAATTTTACATGGGCAACTGTTCCTACATCACCGACTTTTCAAATTTTCAAAGTTTAAGAAAAATAAAGAGAATCAAAATTGAGGGCAATTCAGAATTAATGACCCTTGATGCATTTGCTGATTTGGACTTTCAAAACCTCGAATATCTACAAATAGAATTCAATGTTGACCTACAAGTTTGTGCAAATGATGCAATTTGCAATTATCTTTCAAATGGTGGATTTAGTATCATCAGCAATAACAATGATGGTTGTCTTGATAAAGATGACATCGAAGCTAACTGCAATGTTTCAAGAGGAAAAATACGTTTTGGAACATTCTATGATGTGAATGAAGATGGCATCCGTCAATCGACCGAAACACTTTATGGAGATGCTTCTGTAAGTTTACAGCCGCTCGGCTACACCCTACTGGGAAATCCAGATTCATTGAGCAGAGTCTTGCTTCCTGTAGACATTTATTCACTCACGTTAAACACACCTCAGGACTGGAAAATCACTTCTGGCAATGGAGTCCAAAGTGTAGATTTGACGACTGGTAATAACTGCGATACCGTTTTATTTGGAATTT
>CALHBQ010000166.1 GCA_937930815.1 uncultured Saprospiraceae bacterium
TGTTCATATTTTTTAAGTTGATTTGCTTTTGAAACAACCATTTTCAAAAAGTGTTTGGAATAGTTTTCATTCTTCATTCAATTAATTGATATTGCGGACTACTACAAAAGAATATCCAGCAAGCAAAACAAGAGACAATAAATCATATTGTCTAATTTTCGAAATTACTTTTAATGCAGCTTAAATTTTCTGAACAACTTCCTTCTGATACTTATCGTCACAAGGGCATGCGTCGTAAACTTATTGATTCGCTTGCCGCGAAAGGGATAAATGATGAGCGCATCCTATCAGCGATGGAAGCATTGCCGCGTCATTTCTTTCTCGATAAAGCTTTTGAGGAAATGGCCTATGAAGACAAACCTTTTCAAATAGGATCGAGCCAGACGATTTCTCAGCCATTTACGGTTGCTTATCAAACACAATTACTGGAGCTCAAACCTCGTGAAAAAGTACTGGAAATCGGTACGGGTTCTGGTTATCAAGCTGCCGTGTTGGCGATGCTCGATGCACGCGTTTTTACGATTGAACGCCACGAATCATTGCATCAAAAAGCTAAGACCATTTTAAAAAACTTAAACCTACAAAACGTGCGCTGCCGATTGGGTGATGGTTGGAAAGGATTGCGCGAGTTCGCGCTTTTTGATAAAATCATCGTTACTGCTGGAGCTGAAACAATTCCTGAAGCACTTAAAACCCAATTGAAAATTGGCGGCATCCTCGTCGTACCAGTTGGCACTCCTTCCCAACAAATGCATAAAATTACTCGTATATCAGAGACCCAATTTTCGGATGAGGTGTTGAATCAGTTTAAGTTTGTTCCGATGTTGAAGGGGATTGTAAAGGGGTGATACGTACCGTCGAACCCCGATTCGACGAATTCTTTGTAAGAAGAAAAATATAAGAGCAATGAAACCAATTGAAAGGATAAAGTCTATTTTAAATAACGAATACGAATCGGAAGACGGAGATAAATATAAAGTTGAATTATTTGACGGAATGTCAGATAATGAAATAGATGAGTTTAAGAAGAAACTTCCAAAGAATCATTTGCCAGAAGAAATAGAAGAATTACTGCGATATGCAAAAGGGTTCGATTTTTATGAATTGGGTGAAATTAGATTTGACGCTTTAAATTTTGGTTTTGAAGAGGTTTTTCCAAATTCAGTAAGTTTGGTGGGAGATGGATTTGGAAATTTTTGGATTTCGGATATTGACAATAAAGGAGAATGGAAAGAAATCTACTACGTATGCCATGATCCTCCTGCAATCGTAAAACATTCAAATAACCTTTCAGAATTCATTCATCATATTGACGAATTTGGAAGATTAGGAAGAGAATCAAACTTGGATATAATTCACGAAAAGATTGTCGGAGATATCTGGGTTGAGAAATTAAGCATCATGGAAAAGAATGATAAGAATTATGAATTTTCACAAGAATTTTTGAGCCAACTTCCGGAATCATTTGTGATTGCTGACTTAAAAAATGAACCGATAAAAACAGGATTCAATTGGGCGAAATACGGAGTAAATAACAAAATTATAAGATTTAAAGATGAGCCAATATGGATAATGGAAAAGAAGGAGAAACAAGGATTCTTTTCGCGGCTGTTTAATCGAAAGAAAAAATAAAGATAACCATCACATCCATAAATTGCGTTATGAGAAACTATAACCCGTCGAATCGGGGTTCGACGCTACGATAATTAAAGCAGCAACTTTCCTAAGAAACAAATACTTTTGCATTCTCGTTTTGAATAGACTTCTTCTAAAAGATACATTTTTAGAATTTCACGTCTGTACTAGCGTAAATTCAAACTGATTATAAAAATACAAGGATGTCCACACTAACATTAGACGCAACGATTCAAGGAAAAGTAAATGAATGGTTGAATGGAGCATACGATGCTTCTACAAAAGCAGAAATTCAAGCATTAGTTGACAATGGCGATACGACGGCATTGACCGATGCATTTTATAAAGATTTGGAATTTGGTACCGGAGGCCTTCGTGGCAAAATGGGTGCGGGTTCCAATCGCGTCAACAAATATACTTTGGGAACTGCGACCCAAGGATTTAGCAATTACCTAAATAAAACCTACGCTGGTCAGAAAGTGAAAGTCGCTATCGCTCATGATAGTCGAAACAACTCTGCGCTTTTTGCACGTATGACGGCAGAGATTTTTTCAGCAAATGGCATCTATGTTTATTTGTTTGACGGTATGCGTCCAACGCCTGAGTTGTCTTTCGCGATTCGCGAATTTGGCTGTCATGGTGGCGTCATGTTGACGGCTTCTCACAATCCGAAAGAGTACAATGGTTACAAAGCTTACGGTTACGATGGCGGTCAATTGGTTTCGCCAGAGGATGTAGCAGTTTTGGCAGAGGTTAGAAAAATTGATTCCGTTACGGATATCAATTTTGAGAAAAAAGACTTTAATATCGAAATGATTGGCGAGGCGGTTGACGAGAAATATTATGATGAATTGGTGAAGTTGTCGATTTCACAAGAAGCGATTCAGCGTCAAAAAGATTTGAAAGTTGTTTTCTCTCCGATACATGGAACGGGCGCTGTGAGTGTCCCACCAATTTTAAAAAGATTTGGTTTTGAAAATGTGATTACGGTAGAGGAACAAATGATTCCTGACGGTAATTTCCCAACGGTTGTTTATCCAAATCCAGAAGAGGAAGAAGCATTGACAATGGCGCTCAACAAAGCCAAAGAAGTCGATGCAGATCTTGTCATGGCAACTGATCCAGATGCAGACAGAGTAGGAATCGCCGTAAAGAACAGCGCAGGTGATTTCGTTTTAATGAATGGAAATCAGGCGGCTTGCTTGTTGATTCATTATGTCTTGACGGCTTGGGAGAAGGCAGGTAAATTGGACGGCAATCAATACACCGTCAAAACAATCGTGACTTCTTATATGATTGATAAAATTTCCGCTTCGAAAGGGGTTGATTGTTATAATACCTTGACTGGTTTCAAATATATTGGTCAAATCATGACGCAAATGGAAGGCAAAAAGACCTTCTTGGCGGGTGGTGAGGAAAGTTACGGCTACCTTGTTGGAGAGCATGCGCGTGATAAAGATGCCGTTATTTCTTGCGCGATGATTGCGGAAATGGTAGCTTACCATAAAGACCGTGGAAGTAGTTTATACGATGCTTTGATTGACCTTTATTTGGAATACGGTTTTTATAAAGAAAAACTGATTGCCATCAAAAAAGAAGGAAAAAGTGGTGCAGAAGAAATTCAAGCCATGTTGAAAAATTTGAGAGAAAATCCACCTGCAACTTTGGGTGGATCTAAAGTAAAAACGATTAAAGATTACCGTTCTGGGGATTCGAAAGATATGATTTCAGGAGAAGTTTCGAAAATGGATTTCCCTTCTTCGAATGTACTTCAATTTTTCACAGAGGATGGAAGTATCATTTCTGCTCGTCCGTCGGGCACAGAGCCTAAGATTAAGTTCTATTGTAGTGTCAACGAGCCATTGGTTGATAAATCTGCCTTTGCAGCAACTGAGGCAAAATTGGATGCGAAGTTGACGACGATTTTGAAGGATTTGGGAGCGGAGTAAATTTTTCTTTTTATAAAAAAACAGGCTGTCTCTTAAATTGGAGACAGCCTATTTTTTTTAGATGCTAAATTCAGATGCGTACCCTGAGCGAAGCCGAAGGGTACAAGAGCGGAGTTCGATTTCCATGCTTGTATCCTTCGGCTTCGCTCAGGGTACGGCTTAATTTTTCGGAATTTACTCTAATTAGCATCAATCAAATTACCCATCCCGTCTTCGTTCACTTCAATTTGAGGATTGCCTTTATAACTTACATCTCCCATTCCTTTAATAGTTGCGTCTAAT
>CALHBQ010000167.1 GCA_937930815.1 uncultured Saprospiraceae bacterium
CTGAATTTTTTGACCTTTATTCACCACCACATCAAAACCACGAATAAAAGAACTCAAACCAAACAGCTGCGTAATCGAACCTTTTCCAAGTCCAAACAATCTGTAATATTGAGCAGTTGGATCACTAATGTGTGAGATATCAGCAAGGTCAAATTTTCCTAAATATTCTTCGGCGACATCATTCTCACCCATGTGGACAAAAATAATTTTTGTACCCGCGCTTTCTATATCCGCTCTTCTTTGTGAAATATCAAGGAGTGCTTCTTTGCAAAAAATACAACCAAAGTGTCTTAGAAAAATCAACATCACAGGTTGAGGAAATGTCGTACGATACAGATTCAAACCATCATTGGTGGTCATCCGCTCTAACATTTCCTGCTTTATCTGTTCGACGTACATTTTAAATTAAATTTTTCTCGATAAGAAAACAATCGTTTTTAAGAATGGTTCAAAAAAAAGGAGCACTCAATGAGCACTCCTTTTTTCATTCTACGAACGAAATCAATTAAGACAATTTCATCTTATTGAAAACCTTCATCACGTTTTTCACGTGGTCTGCAGATTTATGCAATAATTTCATTTCTGACTTATTCAAATTCAACTCAAGTACTTTAGAAATTCCTTTGTTTCCTAACTGAACCGGAACCCCTAAGAACGTATTTTTCAATCCATACTGTCCTGTCAAACGAACACAACAAGGATAGATTCTATTTTCGTTACGAACGATTGATTCTACCATCTGAGCAGCAGCAGCACCCGGTGCATACCAAGCTGAAGTTCCCATTAGTTTTACCAATTCTCCTCCACCTTTTTTCGTACGTTCAACGATGGCTTTCAATTTATCTTTCTCGATCAATTCTGTAACTGGAATACCTGCAACAGTTGTATATCTTGGAAGTGGAACCATTGTGTCTCCGTGACCTCCCATCAATACTGCTTGCAAATCTTTAGGACTTACGCCCAACTCAGTTGCCAAAAATGCACGGTAACGCGCTGTATCCAAGATACCTGCCATACCGAAAACTCTACTTGAATCTAAACCAGAAGCTTTCCATGCTGCATGCGTCATTACATCCAATGGATTGGAAACAACGATGATGATTGGATTTTTAGAATACTTCATGATCGACTTCGTTACATCCGTAACGATTTTCGCATTGATACCGATAAGGTCATCGCGGCTCATACCAGGCTTACGCGGAATACCAGCTGTAATCACTACTACATCAGAGCCTTTCGTGTCTTTGTACTTATCGGTTCCAGTCAATTTTGTACTGTAGTAATCAATCGGTGCTTGTTGCCAACTATCCAAAGCTTTTCCTTTTGCGAAATCACCTTTCAAGTCAAGCAAAACAACTTCGTTTACTACATCTTTGTGCGCCAATACGTTTCCGACAGTAGCCCCAACGTTACCTGCGCCAACAACAGTTACTTTAGTCATTTTCATTATTCGAATTTTATTTTTAGGCAGTTTTTTAAAATAGCATTGAAGCTAAAAAGCTGCTTGATTGGAAATACGGGTTTCAATTGCGGCGCAAATGTAAGAAATTATTTAGCTGTATGCTGAAAAATATCTTTGTCTTACTTTTGCTATATGAATGAAATAAAACTCATCTGCATGGGAGACAGCCTAACCGAAGGTTATGGCATTCCTCAAACGACTCGTTGGAGCGATCTTTTACAAAGAGATTTGGAAATCGAAATTATCAATCAAGGAATTTCGGGAGATACGACGGCTGGAATGTTAGCACGTTTTCAAACAGATGTGCTTTCCGAAAAACCAACGCATGTTATCATCATGGGAGGTACCAATGATTTATCGTTTGGGCTTTCGCCAAAATTGATATTGAGCAATTATCATTCGATGTTGAGGCATGCACGTCGAGCTGGCATCATAACAATTATCGGTTTACCAACAACTATTTTTCATGAAGGAATTAAAGATGAAGACGATCCTCTACTTTTCACACCACTCCTTCAATTGAGCAAACAGATTGACGCTTTTCGCGAACAGTTAGAAATCTACGCCAAAGACCAAGAATTGCCATTGATTGATTTTTCTAAAAACATGACGCCCGAACTGTTTTTATCAGATGGCGTACACCCAAATGAAAAAGGAAACTTAGTCATGATGAAAAATGCAAAAAGTGTTTTAGAAAAACTTAGAATTTTAAAATCATAACCAACTGATTCTCTCAGTGCATTTTTGATTTTGATTTCTCATTTTAACCTGCCCGTTATCAGTCAGGCGGGTTTTGATTTATTGCAATGGAGAATCAATCTAAAAAGAAGAAAAAAGAACGGGAGCTGCTTGACCAATTCAAATTGGCTTATCCCAATTTTCCGAAAGGAAAAATAGTCCCTTCTGAATCGCCTGATTTCATTTTAAACCCAAATAGAAAACGAACAACAGGAATCGAGTTGATTCAACTGTTTCCAAAAAACAAAAACTTACTTGAAAGCATTCAAACTGCCATTGACAAAAAAGAAGAAAAACTAAGACTTTACCAAAAGAAAATTCTTGAAAATTACTGGCTGCTCATTACCACAGATTCACTCCAATCTTTCAATTTTAATATTCATAACTTGATTGATAAAATTGAATTTGACTCAAAATTTGATAAGGTGTTTTTGTTGGAT
>CALHBQ010000168.1 GCA_937930815.1 uncultured Saprospiraceae bacterium
GGGTCAGTTGCCATAAATGCCATTGCAAACAAGAAACTACCCATATATATATGATAGTACCACGGAACAGTCATAAATGGTGATGTCCCCATCGCATTCATAACCAAACCTGTGAATAATAAACCTAAAAACATAGAGAACATGATTCTCCAACTTGCAATTTTAGTAGCTAAAAGCACTAAGATTCCAACGATGATTAACGGCTTACTTGTCTCTCCAATTGAACCAGGAATTGAACCCCAGAACATTTGAAGTGGTGAATAAACTGAAGTTACTGCTTCCCATCCTCCGGCTGCTGCCAAAGTTCCTTCCGCTGCTAAAGCGTTTCCGTTAGCTGCTAAGATTAATGGAGTTGCACCAGTATATCCATCGGCGACGACGGCCATATCATTATAGGTGGCCCATCCCATTCCTTCAAATATCGAATTGAAAAATCCAGTTTGCCACCAGCTATAATCTACTGCGCTACCTGGAGCGAATCCTTCTAAACCAGCCACCCATGCCTCATCTCCTGAGATAGTAGTTGGGTAAGCAAAGAAGATAAATGCTCTACAAAGCAAAGCGACATTTAAGATATTCATACCAGTTCCACCGAATGCTTCTTTACCGATGATAACTGCGAAAGCAACTGAAATCGCTAAAATCCATAATGGAATTGATGGTGGCATAATTAAAGGAATCAATGCTCCTGAAACCAAATAGCCTTCCTCGATTCCATGTCCTTTTTTGGCAGCGAACCAAAACTCAATCGCTAATCCAACGACATTGGCAACAACGAAAATTGGTAAAATTTTCACCAAACCGTAAGCCAGTTTCAAGTGAATACCTTCCATGAATCCAGTGTACTCACCAATCGCAACAAAGTGCTGATGTCCGATATTATAGGTACCGAACAAATAGCAAAGCTGCATCGCCAAAACCACATGAATCATGGTACGTTTCAAATCCATACCATCTCTCACATGTACCCCACCGTCACCAGTAGTATGATTTGGAGCGTATAGAAAAGTAAAGAAACCATCAAAGAGCGTATGCAAAAAAGGAGAATCCTTTTTGCTTGGCTCCATGCCTTTTAATTTATCTGCGAAATTACTCATTTATAATAGAATAATAATTTACTAAATTGTTGTTTATCAGGCGATTATCCCTGCTCCTTCACATAATCCAATCCTTGGCGAAGGATTTTTTGCAATGGTTGTTTTGAGGTACAAACGAACTCACAAATTGCAATATCTTCTTCTACCAATTCGTAAATACCCAAGCCTTCCATTCTTTCAAAATCATTTGCCAAAATGGCTTTCATCAAGTGTTGAGGGTAAACATCCATTGGCAATACATCTTCGTATTGACCAGTCATTACGAATGCTCTTGGCTCCCCGCGCATATTGGTATCAGCCTTGAATTTTGTATCTCCAAACTTGAAGAATGTAGGTGATAAACTTGGACGTCCACTCTGTGGAAGAATCCATCCAAACATCTCGTAATAATCACCTTCTTCTATCGTAGTAATTTGGTCATCCCAAATATTCATGAACTGTTCAGTCGTTTTTCTTTTACCTGTTAAAACATCACCAGAAAGGATTCTTGCTTTATCGTTGGTCAAGTTTCCTTTGATAAGTTCACCGATATTTGCACCTGCTTTTGTTCTAACGTGGGTTTGATTTTCAAACTCGGTTCCAGAAAGTGCTACGATTTTAGTTGTATCCCATTTTCCTTCAAGGAAAAGATTTCCTATCGTTAAAAGGTCCTGAAGATCAACCGTAAAAACAGTATCTCCTCCTGCTATCGGAGCAGTATGATGAATTTGAATACCAACATTACCAGCAGGGTGTTTACCCATGAAGTATTTCTTGACACATCCTTCTGCATTTTCAAATTCAGAAGCGATTTTCTCATCACCAGCATTCAAACCTAAATAAACGCTTCCGTTTGTCAAGTGATTCAATGCTTCAATCCCTGCATTCAAATCATCTCCTCTACCTGCTACTGCCAGATTTAAGTTTGGAGCCAAAGGAGCCGTATCAAAAGTTGAAACAAAAATATTCGAAGGCGTTACTTTCGGGTCAGCTATAATATTGAAAGGTCTCTGACGCAACATGGTCCAAGCACCACTTTCCAACAAGAAGTTCTTTACTGCATCACGATTGGTGTGATCCAAATCAGGTGCATTGAAAGCTTTATATTGTTGCTCTTTATCAGCCAAAAAGACTAATTCAGTGATGGCTCTTTTGGCACCTCTATTCAAGGCGATGTACTCACCACTTACTGGAGCGACATATTTAATGTCTGGATTTGTTTTGTCAAAGAAAACCACATCACCAGCTTTTACACTGTCTCCAACTTCTATCGCTACTTTAGGAATAGGAGCATTCCCTCTGTAATTTTTAGGTTGAAGTGCAAATGTTTTCACATCGGCATCATGAACATGATTGTCTGGGTCGCCTTCCAAATCAAGGTTGAATCCTTGTTTTAAAACTTTAGCGCCTTTTCCAGCTGCAAATTCTGGTAACTTAGGTGCAAAAAGTTGACTTAATGAAAAGTCGCCTTCTTCCAAGTCGTCTTGCACTCCTGCTTTCTGTGCATGCATCGAAACTACGTTATCGCCGATTAGTAGAATTGCGCCCAAAATCAAAAGGACAACAATAGCAGCCAGAACTGTAATTAGATAAGAAGATCCAGATTGCCCTGCCTGGGCGTGAAGTGGAAGAGAAAATGCAACGGTAGCGGTCAATAGAGTGAGCCTGATTATTCCGTTTTTCAATTTATCTGAAGATTTTAGTGAAATAACGTGGTTTATTTTCAACTCAACTTGTTAAGAAAAGCTAAATTTTTTACCGATTCTCAAATCGGGCGCAAATATATAAAGTCTTTCCTGTTTTTGCTGTTGTGTTGGTAATTTTTAAGACTCTAAAAATTATTTAGATTAAATTTAGATAAGGAGGGTCAGTCGGCATTATGCGGTTGGCAGTCAGCACGCGGTGATTTTCAATTCTATTGGTTGTTTTTTTTGGAACGCTGAGTTTCGCGGAGAAGCGCAGAAGTTCGCAGAGAGGAAGACCGAATACCATCCATGCGTTGGCTGAGCGAAGTCGAAGTCAACAGTGGCGGAGATTGATTTTCATGTTTGTTGACTTCGGCTTCGCTCAGTCAACGCATTTCGGCTTCGCTCAGTCAACGATTTTCTGCAAATTGCTGACTGCAAACTGAAAAACTGCCTACTGATTCTTTTTCTTCTTATCACAATCTCGCTGACAATGTCCATATAAATTGAGGGAATGGTTGGTAATTTCAAATTTCATCAAATCACCCATCATTGTTTTAATTTGTTGAATTCTTGGGTCGCAAAATTCTAAGACGTCTCCACAATCTTCACAAATGAGGTGATCATGTTGTTTGTAACCGTGGGACTTTTCAAATTGAGCAAGGTTCTTTCCGAATTGATGCTTTTTGACCAAATCGCAGATGACTAGTAATTCCAACGTATTATAAACCGTCGCGCGGGAAACTCGGTAGTTTCGGGTTTTCATATGAATATAAAGCGCCTCAGCATCGAAATGATCGGTACGTGTATAGATTTCTTCAAGGATTGCAAAACGTTCTGGCGTTTTACGATGACCATTTTTTTCTAAGTGGGTAGAAAAAATTTGTTTGACTTCTTCGAAATTATTCCCTTCTGCCATAAATATTTAAAGTATTAGAAATTCAAAGTTAGGAAAATAACGCCTATTTATTGAACAAGTTGATTTAGGTGCCAATCTTCGATAAATTTCTTTGATCAAGGCAATTCACCATTCATACCCAGAGAAGCACTGTTTATACATCGGCTCAAAAACAAGCTGAGAATGGTCATAAATTGCATTCGAAAGCAAAGTGGGCACAAATTTAAGTTAGATTTGAAAAACTGAACATATTCAAAAAGTGAGTCGTAATTAATTGATTATGCCTCTTTTACTAACCCCAAAATGCCCTGTACATGGGTCACCTCAAAATCGAGGTGGCCTATTTTGAAGGATTGAATTGGCAAGTGAAACACTACACCCTGTTAACCCTATTTAACCTCGCACCGCCAATCCAGTCCTTCTTTTTGATTTAAACTGAAACAGAGTAATCTCTCAACGCCTCGTTCAAAGACACTTTTTTGTCGGTACTTTCTTTTCTTTTTCCAATGATTAATGCGCAGGCAACTTGAAATTTTCCAGCTGGAAATTCTTTTTCATAAGTCCCTGGGATCACAACAGATCTTGGAGGCACCATTCCTTTATAAGTAATTGGTTCTGAACCTGTTACATCAATGATATGTGTCGATTTAGTTAAAACTACATTTGCACCTAAAACGGCTTCCTTTCCAATTCTAACTCCTTCAACAATGATACATCTTGAGCCTATAAAGCAATTGTCTTCGATAATGGTTGGTGTTGCTTGCAATGGTTCTAAAACACCTCCAATCCCTACTCCACCACTCAAGTGAACATTGCGACCAATTTGCGCACAACTTCCAACGGTTGCCCAAGTATCGACCATTGTTCCAGAACCAACCCATGCGCCTACATTGACATAACTTGGCATCATGATTACGCCTCTCTCCAAATAAGCACTATGACGCGCCACAGCTGGTGGAACGACCCTTACTCCTTGTTCTGCATAATTGGTTTTTAATGGAACCTTATCGTGATATTCGTATGGACCAACTTCGATGGTTTCCATTTTTGCAATTGGGAAGAATAAAACGACGGCTTTTTTCACCCAATCATTTACTTTCCAATCGCCATCTGGTGTTGGTTCAGCTACTCTTATTTTTCCTTTATCTAAAAGTTCTAAAACTTCTTTGATTGCATTTTGGCTTTCATCTGATTTCAACAAATCGCGATCATCCCATGTTTTCTCAATAATAGATTGTAATGCTTGCATAATTTTTGCGGTTTAGAGCATGATTGTAAAAAAGTCAGCAAAGATATTTTTTTGAAGAAAGCATACAAACCTACCAATTGATTACTTTCGATTTTATTTTCGCAAAACTCTATTCATGAAAAAACTGATCTTCATTCTCACCCTACTCCCAATCACCATTTTTGCTCAAAATTTTGGTAATGGATATAATTTCTATTTGCCTCCTTTTGATTCTATAACACAAACCTATTTGCCGGAATTTGAAATAAATCCGATTCAAGGATTTGTATCGGTTCGACCAGATGGTCATTTTTATGCGGCAGGTAAACCAGTTCGTTTTTGGGGATTCAATATGACTTCTGCTGGTTGCTTTCCTAATAAGGAACATACTGTTGGTATCGCCGCTCGCATGCGAAAAATGGGGGTCAACATCGTTCGTTTTCATCATATGGACAACCCATGGTCAGGGCAACAAGGGACTATTTTTGACAGAAGTACTGATGGTACCAGAAAACTTCATCCGGAGACCTTGGACAAATTTCACTACTTCCTTCATAACCTTAAACGAAACGGAATTTATGCAAACATAAACTTGCATGTTTCCAGAAGATTTAGAGAAGCTGATGGTATTGCCGATGCCAATGACCTATTCTCTGGTGGTAAAATAGTCAACATGTTTGACCCGCAAATGATTGATCTACAAAAGGAATATGCAACTCAATTACTTACTTCGGTAAACCCATACACAGGCATCGCCTTGGTAAACGACCCTGTGATGGCGATGCTCGAAATTTCTAACGAAAATACACTTTACGGCCGTTTTCAAAATAGTCAATTGACCATTCAAGATGATGATGGTATTTTATTGCCTCGTCATGACCAAATGTTAAATGAGTTGTGGTTTGACTTTTTAGATAACAAATACAATTCAACTTCTGAGATGATGAATGTTTGGAATGAAGGAATTGGCTCAGGCAATAATGTAAACCAGGTCGCCGACGGAGATTTCGAATCAGGAGACCCCGAAGCTGGTTGGAATTTGGATTTAGCCAGTTCCGCTGCTGCTGAATTTACGATTGAAGAAAACGACGTTTTTGAAGGGGACTATTGTGGAAAAATAGAAATCACAAATACAACTGGAACCGATTGGCATATCCAGTTTGCTCAGTATGATCTATCGGTCGAATTGGGTAAAACTTATACTATCAGCTTTGCCGCCAAAGCAGATGAAGCAAAAATGATGTATGCTTTTGCACAACAAAATTTTGACCCTTGGCGATGGTACAATGGCGATGGATTTGAACTCTCAACCGACTGGCAAGAGTTCACACTTGACTTCACTCCATTTGAAGATAATGATGGTAGAATGCGACTCGGATTCACTTTTGATAGTAACCTTGGATCCTTTTGGCTGGACAATGTGAGTGTTACTGAAAAAGAAAAAATTGCACTTGAAAATGGCGAATCTGCAGATGCACCTCGTCGATTGAGATATAATGAATTGAGTGATTTCTCAGAAGGAAGATCATCTGATTTGACGGAATTTTATATCAAAGTTCAAAAAGATTATTTTGATGAAATGAATCGCTTTTTGAAAGAAGAATTGAATGTAAAAATTCCAATTTCTGGAACAAATGCACATCCAAGTGTTGCTGATGTTTATACCAATTCTGACCTTGATTTTATCGATGATCACATCTATTGGGACCATGTTCGATATGATAATGGCTGGTCACTTTCAGACTGGAGTATTCGCAATGAGCCATTGGTTGAAGATTGGGATTTAGAAGCAATTTCTAAAATATTCGGCGGCTACCACATGAAAGGTAAACCATTCACTATCAGTGAATTAGGGCATGGATTTCCAAACCGATACCAAACTGAATTGATGCCTTTGGTCGCAGCTTATGGTTCTTATCATGATGTAGATGCAATCATGTTTTTTCAATACAATGAAAGTGAATGGGATTGGGAAAACGACTATATCGGAGGTTGGTGGTCAATGCACCGCAACACTGCTCAAATGGTGCTTTCACCTGTCCTTTCGTATGCTTATCGGAATGGCTTAATCAGTAATGAGGAGCGTCCGATCGATTTCAAATATAACAAAGATTATCTGCATAAAATGTCCCGTTTTGACAACACTGGACGCTGGTGGTCTTACAGTCCTTTTCAACGTAGATTGGCACTTCAATCTGACATTCGTATTAGTACTTTTGATGATAGTGAGGAGTTAAATTTCAACGACCTTCCTGATGTAAATGACGAGGCGATTATCTCCACTGGCAACTTTGAAACAACCTTTCAAGCGGAAGAAAATTACGTAACAACAGTCACTCCTAAATTGATATCGGTTACTGGAAATTTGAATAGTTCATTTGTGATTCAAGCAGGCAACTTGGAGGTGACGGGTGCTAATGATTTTGGGACCGTTGCATGGCTTTCGTTGACAGATGAGCCATTAGAAACTTCGCGAAGATCGACTTTAGTACTTTCGTCAAAAATCCAAAATTCCAATATGGATTGGACTGACAATGATACGAATGTTGAAAATGATTTTGGCGAAGCACCGACTGAGATGTTTCCATTGGTTACTTCTTTATTATTGAAAATTCAGGCAGATTCTATTCATTTAAAAACGCTCTCCCCTACTGGAGAAGTAAGTTATTCGAGAACAGTGATACCGATTGACGCCGGCCTTTTTTTGGTGGGAATTGACCAAGCCATTTCTCAATCTCCATGGTATGGAATTGAAGCTTTTGGCGAGGCAATTTCAAGTACTCAAAATTTGAATCAATCAATTGATTTTAAAATTTCTCCAAACCCTTCTTCTTCCAAAACACTGATTACCAGCAACTTACCAACTTCTACTGATATTAAAATCACTTTAACCGATGGTAGTGGAAAGTTAGTTTATGAAAATATTGAAAATAATCAGCCTGCTGGAAATTATCGTAAATGGATAAACTTGGAAGGTATTTCGAGTGGTATTTATTTTTTGAAATTCCAGACTGGGGATAGGTTTAGGGTTGAAAAATTGGTGGTGGAGTAATTGGAGTGACTCTATGTAATCGACATCGTTTTTATTACGCGGAGTTTCTCTGAGGAGACACAGAGTTGCGCAGAGAGAGCAACAATTTTTTCGGATAAACGCTCTGCGCAACTCTGCGGTTCTCCGCGAAACTCTGCGTAACTTCCAAACAAAAAATTACATTTCATACCCTACCTTCTTCCCTCGATTGACCTTCCTCGCCACCTTGGCAGAGATTCCACGTGAACGTGCGATCGTTTGCTCCTCAGTTGTTGGTGGGAATAGACTTTTTTCTCTATCGAACCAAGCAATTAGGTCATCAATGGATTTTGGTGTCCCTTCTTTTTGACCTGAATGAAAGTCTCCAAAGTCTGGAATATCTAAAACTTCCGCACCAATGAATTGCCCCAATTGATAATAGGACTCCCATTGAATTTTATCAAAAAATTGATCACTCGTCGGTTCGTGTGGAAACTCTGGATGATAGATTTTGTATTTATAAGTTCCATATTTCAAATCTTCATCTTCTCCTTTTCGAATAGCAGGCTTTCCTTTAGGCGCTGTAACTGAAGACTTTACATATACAAAAGTTCCGAATTTTAATTTATCGATTCCTTCTTGGTCGCTTCTTTCAACTTCAAGTTTATAATTGATGAGGGTTTCTACTTCTTCTTCCAATGCTTTATTGTCAATATAATTTCCACCACATTTTAGTTGGATGTCGAAGGTAATTCCACCTCTATCATCATAAAAATAATTGATCAAAGCCTCGACAGGTTTGGCTTCAGTGATGGTTTCACCCGCATCATTCGTATAGGATTGCTCGAAGTAAACAATGTTTCCTTCTTGGTCTTTAATCAAAATTTCTTCCCAGACCGTTAATAAATCCGCTATCGCAAAACGTTTTTTGGAGTATCCATGAGAAGGTTTTGGTTTGATGATTTCTTCTGGAACTTGGTCTTCTCTAAACTTGATTTCAATCCCCAATTCGTTTCTTGCTCTAATCGTCAAAATCTCTAAATCACCAAAACCGTAGGTACTATCTTGACCTGCATCTACGCCAATAATTAAGCGACATTTTCTACGGAGCAATTCATAAACCGCTAAATTTTCAATGTGCCCACCGTCTGAGATATTGAGCATTTTTTTGTCAGTTCCCATTTGTGAAAACAACTCAAAAAAGAAATAAACTGGCCACCAAACGATTGGAATTCGACCATTTGTTTTGAGTGGATTCCATGTCCAATAACCTAATCGAGCGTTGGTCAAGGTGGTCAATACCGCTAATAGTTTACTTGAATAGTTACCCATTCCTGGATTGACCGCTGCAGCGGAAATCGTAATAGCAGCTGGGAAAGTCATTTTACTATATCCTTCAGGGTTTTCTGAATGAACGTAATTTGTCAATTTAGAACCACAAAATTTAGGTGATAATAAAAAGTAATCACTCGTTTTGCTTCCTTTAAATTTTGGGTCATTGGTCGATTGGAGATTCAAACAGGTATTAACCAATGGGTATGGAGCAAGGTAGTCCGCCTCATTTTCACTTTCAGTTTGAAACAATTGATGCAATGGCACATTTTTATATTTGCCAGCAAAATTTAAAAAAGCTCCTGCCAACGCACTTCTATAATATCTATGAAAACTCGTCGCATTCGGACTGCTAAAAAACCCAACTATTATTGCCGTTAAAGCAGCAAATAAATAAAGTGGCAAATTGGGATTTCTAAAATTGGGTTGAGTAAGATCACCAATACTTGTTCCCAACAATAAAAACAATCCAATCAAGCCAAATCCAATGCTTGCAGTTTGTAGTTGATGAAAAAACGAACTTCCGTTGAGGTCGTATTTTTTAATGATATTAAAAATATAATTCCCTGCCATCAATCCACCGAACCCCATAAATGCAAATCCGGACCAATCGTTTAAACCCTTAAAAAACTCAATTAAATTAAAATTAAAAACGACTCCAATCAAAGTCAAAAAACCATAAATCAAAAACAAAATAATAGCAGGGCTTATCAAACTCAACATCCAACTCACCAAGTATCCAACCACCAAAACCAATTGATTCCACAACTTCCAAATCCCTTTTCCAGGTACGAGGTAAGAACCTCGATTACGCATGTATCTGATTTGGTCATCCGTAAAAAGGTGGTCGTAGCTTCCTAAATTTTTCAAAGTGGTTTGAATATATGAACCACAGTACCCACCTCCCGAAACGGTGGAGAGATAATCTGCATTTTTTAAAATATCGAACTTATTCAAGGTTTTCAAAAACCCCAAATTGATGGTTGCCGAGCGGATTCCTCCGCCCGATAATGCAATTCCAAATCTGTTATTATCTAAATTTTCGGCAGCAGCCTCCGAGAACAATTTTGCTCTTCGCTGTTTGATAGCTTCATCCTCTAATGGGATGATTTCTTCTGCTTCGAATAATCGTTTGTCTTTCATTTAGGTGTAGCTGTCTCTTGTAAGTTTAAAAAAGTAAAAATATCAAAAATAATTTAATTAATTGATTATCAGACCTTTAGGGTGTTTCGCCCAAAATGGTTTTGAACTCATATGAATTCAATTTCATACTTATTTTGACCGCTCAATTCGTGGGACGACTTAGAGTCACGCTACGAATTCGCTTTTCATTTCTGATTATTTTATTGCTGATTTTGCTTCTATCAATTCATTTGAATCGCCATGTGCTAAGGCATACTCGAATTCTTTTTGAATGGCAAAAGAACCATGGTTTCCTTTTTTATCTAAAGCAATTATTGCCACTTGAAAATCTTTGTGATTGGGATGTTTTTTAACAAGTCGTCCAATCGCCAACTCACATGCTTTTTGAGGAGAGCTTCCATTTCTCATAAATTCAACCACTAAAAACGATGTCAACGTTCTTAAAACAGCTTCACCTAAACCTGTAGCAACGGCACCTCCAACTTCATTATCAACAAACAGACCTGCTCCGATGATTGGACTATCTCCTACCCTTCCATGCATTTTAAAAGCCATTCCACTTGTGGTACATGCACCTGAAATGTTTCCTTTTTTGTCAATGGCCAGTTGACCGATCGTATCGTGATTTTCAGTATTAATAATAGGTTTGTATTCAGAAGTTTTTTTCCATTCCTTCCAATCCTTTTTTGATTCCTCTGTCAACAAATCAACTTTTTCAAAACCCTCTTCCAATGCAAATTGACGAGCACCTTCTCCAACCAACATGACGTGTGGTGTCTTCTCCATCACGCGTCTTGCAACCGAAATTGGGTGCTTAATGTCTTGCATAAAAGAAACAGAACCAGCGTTTCCTTTCCAATCCATGATACATGCATCAAGTGTCACATGACCATCTCTATCAGGTTTACCCCCAATTCCTACGTATTGATTTTCGGCATCTGCTTCAGCGATTTTCACGCCTTTTTCAACGGCATCCAATGAATTTCCTCCGTTTTTTA